>JAICSR010000408.1 GCA_025936795.1 Ktedonobacterales bacterium
CGCCGGTTGCCGAGCGTATAGAGCACGCTGACAACGCCCCAGACCAGCAACGCATAGACGATCATCGCCAGCACTGCGGCCAGATCAAGCGCGGCTCCCTGCGTCTGCGGCGTCGGAAAGACTCCCTCGAATGGCACGACGAATGCCTCCGTCAGCGCATAGATGAAGCTCGTAAACGCCGCATCTGGATTCGCCGCCAGCAGCTTCAGCACGAAGCGGATGACCAGAAACGTCTCCAGAATGCCGAGAACCAGATAGACGATCTGCCCAATGCGCGCCACCGTGTAGATGCGCCGCGCCTGCGCCACCTCGGCTAAGGGGGCGACTGGCGGCGTATGCGCTATATGCTGCGCCTGGTAGCGCTCGACGACCTCGTGCTGTGGATAGCGTGGGTCCACCTCGCGCGCCGCATAGCGCGCATCCAATGTCTCCGCCCCGTCGTCTGCAATCAGAGGCGGGGGTGGCTCTGGCCAGGGATTCTCTGGCTCCATGTGTGCGACTCCTTCCGATGATGAGATGCTCGGAATGATGGCTCTACGCCTGGACTGACCCCTCTGCGCATCACATCCACGATGCCGATGGGGCAAGGCGTCAAACCTGAGGAGCGCAATCGCGGCGCCAGACCAGATTGGGCCAGCTTGGGCCAGGTTGAGGACGCCGCAGCCACCCCCGGCGGCGCCGCTCAACCTGCGCAACACATCGCCAGCCGCTCAGAAGCTGGGATAGAGGCCGCGCAGCACACCCAGCCCGCCGAGGAAGTAGACCTTCAGTGTCTCATCCACGTAGTCGGCGAACTTGTAATTGCTGTCGGTCAGCGCGAAGTCTACGCCCCAATACTCCTGATTCGTCTCGATCTCGACCGCATTCCCTACATCGGGCGTCGGGAAGGGCGCTGTTAGCGGCAGGAAGACGAGATGCCCCTGTGGGCAGTAGCGATCAATGATGATCGGCATCTCCTTGCCCGTGGACTTGTTCAGATAGCGCGTCACGCGATATTGCGCGGTGAGCTGGCCCTGGTCGGCGCTCTCGCCCGCCTGCACGACATAGCGCAACTGCCCCGCGCCCACCACCAGATTCGTCAGCCGCACGTTGTCCAGCGGATTCATCACCAGATAGTCGGGATCACCCGCCGCCTGGAGGTACATGCTCGCCAGCAGGTTATCAATATCGGCCAGCGCCAGCTTGCCCGTCGCGTCGGCGGGCTGGGCCACCTGGGCGCCGAGCGTGGCGCCGTTGGCCTGGCTGGCGTTGTTCAGCGCCTGCGCGATCAGCCCATCCCACATCAACACGTTGCCACTGCCATCTACAAAGCTCTTGGCGGTGTTGCTCGTCACGGTCGAAAGCGCCGTGCCGCTGGTTGCAGGAGCAGCAGTGAGCGTCAACGTCAGAATGGCCGGGTTGACCTCGCCGGAGGGCATCGTCGTAACGCCATCGGCCAGTGTCACCACCGCGCCGACGGCTGGCTGGGATGCATTGGCGCCAGAGAGGCCCGCCTGGAGCCACGCCGCCGCATCGCCCGGATAGCTCGCGCCGCTCGCGATGTAGACGTTGTACTGGGTCGCGTTCGGCACGGTGAAGAGCGTCAGCGTGATCAGCGAGGTCGAGCCAGTCGTGGTCACTTTGCTGGCCGCCGATCCGGTCGTCTCGCCCTGCGCGTTCTTCGCCGTCACCTTCACCCAATAGGTCGCCGCCGCCAGCGTGCCACCGCTGGCCGAGGCCGCCAGCACGGGCGCAGGTGGAACCATCAGCGCGCTCGATGCGCCCAGCACCCAGCGCTCCTCGGTCATCTTGAGCTGATAGAGTAGCTCGGCGATGCGCCGGGCGCGCACGTCGGCCTCCAGCGAGCGCCCGCGCCACTGCGCCTGAAAGCTGACCTGATTCATCAGCCCGATCGTCTGCACGGTATTCTGCATCTGCGCCACCGCGTAGCTGACCTGGCTCGGCAGCGCGCCCTCGGCCAGCGTTCCCCAGTTGCGCGCGGTATCGAAGCTGGTGATCGCCTTCCAGTGGACGATATCCACGCCGACGCCGCGCCGCCGCGGCAGCATGTTGACCAGCGGCGTCACCACCGGCACGATCACCTTGGCTGGGCGCTCTAGCTCGTAGCCAGTCAGCCCGGTCGCCGTGGTGATGGCGCGGGTCGCGTCGCCCATCGCCTCGCGCACCAGTGTCACGCTCTCATCGCTGATCGTGGGCGCGCTCGCCCCCGCCATATAGAGATTGTTCGCCATCGCCCCACACTCCTCCTCACATCAAGCTCTCGGCCTTGAAAGGCCGGAGCACGCCGACGACGGCCTGAAGGCCGATTGCGCCTGCCTGCGGCGGCGCGCGAACGGAGGGGATATATCCCCATCGCGCCGTGCGCCGGCCATTGATGGCCGCGCCTGCCTACTCCCCATCGCGCCGTGCGCCGGCCATTGATGGCCGCGCCTGCCTACTCCCCATCGCGCCGTGCGCCGGCCATTGATGGCCGCGAACACAAACCACGCTGCCCGCGTCTACTCTCCACTCCCGCGCTGTTGCAGGCGAATCATCTCCGCCGCCACCGCAAGCTGCGCCTGCGGATCGCGCAGGCGCCCAGCCAGCGCCTCCAGCGCGCGGAACTCAGCCTCCGGCTCCTGGGCGCCCAGGCCGCCATCCACCGCCAGCGCCGCGCCGCCCAGCGTCTTCTCCACCGCACGCGCCGCCGGACCGCCCGCCACGGGCTGCGCCTCCAGCCGCGCCACTCGCGCCCGCAGCTCCTCCACCACCTGCTCCGCCTGCGCTGCCTCACGAGTCGCCTCGCCCGCCTCGGCCCGCTCGCTCGCCGCCATGCGCTCAGCCTGCTGATGCAACGTCGCCAGCGCCGCGCTGAGCGTCAGATCGAACTGCGCCAGCCGCGCCGCGTTGACCCGCAGCCCCGCCGCCAGCGCCCGCGAGAGTGCGCTCGCGTGCGGGGCATCCCGCTCACCTGTCTCGCCTTGCGTGTCATCTGGCGGCGCATCATCGGCCAGCGCGGCCAGCGCCACCTCGCAACGTGGACATGCGCAGCCTGCCAGCAGTGTGCGCGTGGCGGCGTGCAATGGCAGGCGCCCATCGCGCGCGAGCGCCTCGCCCGCCGCGCTCTCCTCCGGCGCCTCCATGCCGCCCTCCTCCCGAACTGCTGCGCTCTCCGCCTCCTCCACGTCGGGCGCCGCGACTGGCTCCTCCGTCTCCTCCGCGCTCTCCGCCTCAGATGTCTCCGCTGGCTCCAGTGGATCGAGCAGCGTCAAGTCGGGCGTGGCATCGCGCACGAAGGTGACACCCAGCGCGTCGGGATTGCTGGGATTATCCACCAGGCTCAGCTCAGCCAGGTCGTAGCGGGTCGCCACGTTCACCCAGCGGCTGCGTCCGGCCAGTGTGCGCCGCTCGCGCCGCCAGACGATGTCGCTTGCGCCGATGCTGGCTCCGCGCAGTGTGCCATCCAGCACCTTCTCCCAGGTATCCTGCGCGCCGCGCGAGATACGCAGCCGCACAAAGACACGCCGCGACTCGTCATCGCAGCGTACCGCCACGCGCCGACCGACCGCGCGCCGCTCGTGCATCTCGCGCACATTGCCCAGCCAGCGTGTGAAAGCCGCCTTGCTTGCCGCGTAG
>JAICSR010000533.1 GCA_025936795.1 Ktedonobacterales bacterium
CGATGGACGCGCAGGGTCGCATCGCCGCTGGCGCCTCGACTGGCGGCATGGCGGGAAAGCATCCTGGGCGCGTGGGTGATACGCCGCTGGCGGGCTGCGGCTTCGCGGCGGAGCGCAGCCTGGGCGGCGTCTCATGCACCGGCCAGGGCGAAGACTTCATCCGCCTGACACTGGCGCGCCGCGCGCTCGACCTGATCGCTGGGGGCATGTCAGCGCAGCAGGCAGCGGATGCGGCGATTGGGCAACTTGGCGCGCGACTCAGCAGCTCTGGCGGCCTCATCATCCTCGACGAGCAAGGACGGCCTGGCTTCGCGCGCAACACGCCGACGATGGCCTATGGCTACATGCTCGAAGGGGCCGACGTGCCCGTCGCAGGCGTGTAATAGCACGTCCGATTGCGTTGTGGCGCCTGGCATTTCCCCCTCCCCAACCCCTCCCCCGCTGTGGCGGGAGAGGGGTTTTCCGGGCTTCCTCACTGACAGATGGCGAGATTTGGCGCCAGATTGACTCAAACTCATCCGTATTCGTGCAAACTCGTCCCAAAAACCACGGTAAACCGTGGGGAAATTTGAGCCAACCGGGGTTATACTCCTGATTGTCACGAAGGAGCACAACCTTCACACACGCCAACAGCGCAGGTCGTTGGCGTGCAAGGATGCGAAACCCTTGGGGCGTCGTCGGGTGGGACAGCCGGCGGCGCTCCAACTTTTTGCCCTCCGCTCACCTGCGGCATCTCCGCGATGCGCTGGCGTCAGGGAGCGACGAGCTAGCCGTTCAGGGCGCCCTCGATGATGCTGGCCTCAGCGCGCAGGGGGATGATCCGCGTCAGTCGCAGGCCAGCGGCGGTGAAGAGCCGCTCGAACTCAGCCGCGGTGCGCTCACGCCCCCCGTTCATGACCATCATATTGATGTCGAGAAACAGCGTTGGCATAGCATTGGCGCCTGGCGTGATGACCGCCTCGATCACCAGAATCTTCGCTTGGGGGCGAAGCGCCTGCGCGCAGGCGCGCAGGATCATGACGCTGCGCTCATCATCCCAGTCGTGGAGGATATGGTGCAGCGTGATGAGATCGCCCTCTGGCGGCGCCATCGTGAAGAAGTCGCCTCCGACGATCTCGCAGCGGTCGGCTACGCCAGCCGCACGCAGCACAGGCTCGGCGCCCGCTACGACATGCGGCAGATCGAAGAGCGCACCGTGCAGCGCTGGATTCGCCCGGAGCATCGCCGCGAGCAATGTACCCTGCCCGCCGCCAACATCCACGACTCTGTCTGCCTGCGTGAAGTCGTAAGCCTCGACCACGGCGGCGGCGACCTGTCGTGATACCACACGCATCGCCTGGTTGAATGCTTCGCTGGACGCTGGATGCATAGTAAGGTAGTCGAAATGCGGCGCGCCATAGACGTGGTCGAATGCGGGCGCGCCGGTTGTCACACTGTGGCGCAGGTCGGCCCAGGCGCGATACTGCTCAGCGCTTTGGAAGAGGACCTGGGCGCGCAAGGAGTCGGAGTGCGTCGTTTGCAGCAACTCGGCGAGCGGCGTCAGGGTGAAACGCCGCCCATCAAGCTCCGCGAAGACGCCAACGCCCGCCAGCGCGCGCAGCGCGCGATAGAGCGCATCGGGCTGGGTCGCGGTCGCGCGCGCAAGCTCCTCAGCCGTTTGGGGGCCATCGGCGAGCAGATCGGCGATGCCCAGATTGGCCGCGAGCGCGAGCAACTGCGTCACCCGAAAACCGCTCAGCAGACGCATCATCACCGCTGTCAGCGAGTTGTCTGGCGTATCCATCATGTGCAGCCTCCCTCCTGTCGTTCTCTTGCTCAAGATTGACATATGTCAAGAGATCTGTCTAGTGAGTAATTGCCGAGTAACGTCGGATGTGTCGCGTTGACAGGCGCGCATCGCTGCGCATCTACTGCCTATTAGCGGGCGCGGCGAGCAGCGTGACGTAGCAAGCCAGAGGAGCGTGCGGCGATGACGACGAGACAGGCGACCGATGCGGCGCAGACCGCCGCCGACCATGACGACTATGACGACCATGACGACTACGCGACGCACGAGGTCTTCAATCAGCCGCCGCCGCTGGTGGGCTACAATGTCTACGAGCAGGACGCCGCGCTGCGCGAGGGCGTGGCGCGCGAGGGCGCGGCATGGGATGAGCGGCGCCTGCGCGTGATTGGCGCCGCCGCTGGCTCCGAGGAGGCGCAGCGCTGGGGTGAGGAGGCCAACCGCTATCCGCCTGAGCTGCATACCCACGACCGCTACGGCCAGCG
>JAICSR010000301.1 GCA_025936795.1 Ktedonobacterales bacterium
CATCTTGCTCACAAACCAGGGGCTGCCCTTGCTGCCCAGCAGCGCCCGATAGAGCCGGTCATACTGCGCGATATGCTCGAAGAACGCCACCCAGACATCTGCGGGATGCTCCTGCCCCATCTCGCCAACCGCATTCAGCAAGGCGCTCATGGCCTCCGCAAAGATTTGCTCTACGAGGTCGTGTTTATCCTGATAGTTGCGATAGAATGCGGCCCGGCTCACCATCGCGCGCTCGGTAATCTCGCCGATGGTGAGCGCCTCGAAGCCCCGCTCATCAATCAACTCGATCAGCGCCTCCCTCAGCAATTTGTGTGTGCGCCTCACACGCAGATTCCCTGACTGCGGCGTCTGCGATGTCATTTTGCGCCCCTTGTCTCAAGTGAGACACATCTTTCCCGATTGAACCTTGTCGCGCTCCGTTTGCCCGACTACACTCAGGCGTAGATACGCGAGTCCAATTGAGACAATGTGTCTCAACGCGGTCGCGCTGTCAACGTAGAAGAATGGGCAGGAGCGTGGACTATGCATTCGTTCGCACATCACAACCACAGCGCTGCGGGTAACGCGCAGGACAGCGAGACACACGGGCTGGTCCTCAAGGAGGGCTGGCGCTACGACCTGCATGGATGGCTGATGGACACCTTCAGATTCCGCAGCCAGGCGCACAGATTGAAGCGCCGCGCTGTCGCTTTGGCCAACGTGCGACCAGGCGAGCGGGCCCTGGATGTGGGCTGCGGCACGGGAACGCTGGCGCTGGACGTCCAGCGGCGTGTGGGGGCGACGGGCCGTGTCGTCGGCATTGACCCAGGGGCACAGCAGATTGCGCGGGCGCGCTCGAAAGCGGCTCGGCGCCACTTGCCCGCCGAGTTTCAGGTCGGGGTGATCGAGCGACTCGCCTTCCCCGATCAGACGTTCGACGTGGTGTTCTCAACGCTGATGATGCATCATTTGTCGGATACCCTCAAACGCCAGGGACTCGCCGAAGTGGCTCGTGTGCTGAAACGAGGGGGTCGCCTGGTCATTGCGGATTTCACACGCAAGCAAGATCGTCAGGGCCGGGCTGCGCGGTTTCACGCTGGGGGGAGCAGCATTCAAGACCTGGTGGCCCTCGTCAAGGACGCTGGTTTTGAGCATCTGGACACGGAGGAGGCGCCGCCCCTGCGATTCTCTGCGTTCCCAGGGGCGGGCATTATCAGCGCGCGAAAGAGGTAGACGTGCCGCTCCCCCTCTCCTCGCGGGAGAGGGGGCTGGGGGGTGAGGTCGCTACTTCGTCGGGATGTACTGCTCGAACCAGCCGACGATCTCGTTGAGCCGCCGCACACGCGAGCGCGGATGGCCAGTGCGCGAGAGGTCGTGCGACTGCCCCTCGAAGATCACCATGCGCGTCTGCTCACCACGGAACTTGAGCGCGGCGTAGACCTGCTGGCTCTGCTCCAGCGGGCAGCGCAGATCGTTGTCGCTGTGCAGGATCAGCAGCGGCGTGTGGATGTCCTTGACGTAGCTGATCGGCGAGAAGCGCATCAGGCGGTCGAGGTCATCCCAGGGCGTCGCGTTCAACTCATCAATCGCCAGCGACCAGCCGATGTCGCTCACGCCGAACATGGTGGCCATGTTCGCGACGCAGCGCATCGTCACACCCGCCTTGAAGCGGTCGGTATGGCCAACCGCCCAGTTGGTCATGAAGCCACCATAGCTGCCGCCCGCGATGCCCAGCCGATGCGGGTCAATGCCGCCGCGCGCGATGGCGGCGTCCAACCCCGCCATGATGTCCGCGAAGTCTTTGCCGCCCCAGTCGTTGATGACCGCGCCAGAGAAGACGCGCCCGTAGCCAGTGCTGCCGCGCGGGTTGACGTAGACCACCGCGTAGCCCTGCGCGGCGAGCAGTTGGAACTCCAGGAAGAAGCTGGAGCCATACATCGCAGCCGGACCGCCGTGGACCTCCAGAATCGCGGGCAGTGGCTGCTCGCGGTCGGCCTCCGGCGGGCGCATCACCCATCCCTGAAGCTCCCAGCCATCAGCGCCCGTGAAGGTGAACTCCTCCGGCTCGGCCACCTCTACCTCGGCCAGCAGCGCGGCGTTGACCTCGGTGAGGCGGCGCGGCTGGCCATTCGCGGGCGCCGCGCCGGTCGCCACCGTCCCCAACGACTGCGTGAAGATGTCGCCAGGGATGGTCGGCGTGGAGATCGCCAGCGCCAGTGTGCGCGTGTCGCGGTCCACTGAGAAGCTGTAGACGTGGATGGCGCCGCTGGTGAGCGGGCGCGGCTCGCCGGAGCCATCGGCGGGCGCGGCGTAGACATGCGTGGCGCCACGCGCAGAGGCGAGCAGCAGGATGTCGCGGCTATCGGCGCTCCACGCCATGTGGGGCGAGCCGTGTGAGCTACGCTGGTCGTCAATGCAACTATCTGCGCAGTCGGCGATGAAGTCGCCGCTCAGCAGGCGCTGTCCTGGCTCGCTCTGGTCAACGGCGGCGACGTAGAGATCGGTATGGCCGACGCCGTGGCGCCGGGGCGAGGCGATAAAGGCGATCTGCATCCCATTGGGCGACCAGGTTGGCCCGCCTGCGCCCAGTGTCTCCTCGGTGAGGCGCCGGAGCGCGCCGCTGACCAGATCGAGGGTCCAGACGGAGGCGGCGGGCCACGTCCAGCGCTCATCGCTGCGGTCGGAGGTGAAGGCGAGCGAGCGGCCGTCAGGCGACCAGCAGACGTCGCCGTCGTTCCAGTCGCCATCGGTCAGTTGGCGCGGCTCGCCGCCCATCGCTGGCAGGCTGAAGAGGTGCGAGCGCAACTCATAGATGTAGCCAGCGCCGTCGAGCTTATGCCAGAGTTGGTCAATCGTGCGCACGCGCGGCAGCGTCTTGCCGTCGAGCGTGGCGTCGTCCACTTCGGCGTCGTCGGTGTCGCCCGTCTGCGCGGCGAAGGCGATGGTCGCGCCATCAGGTGACCAGACAGCGGCGCTCGCGCCGTGACGCAGGTGGGTGAGCTGGCGCGGCTCGCCACCCTCCAGCGGCAGCAGCCAGAGCTGCGCGCTCGTCTTGCCTGTGTCGCGCTCCTCGCGGGTCTTGGGCTGGGCTGGCGCGGCAGGCCCACGCAAGAAGGCCAGCGTGCGGCCATCGGGCGACCAGCGCGGCGCCGTGTCGCCGGGGCCGTTAGTCAGGCGGCGCGGCTCGCCGCCAGCGACGGGCGCCAGCCAGATCGAGCGGTGATATTCGTAGCGCTCGCGGTCAACCTCAGTGCGAACGAACGCGACCTGCGCGCCATCGGGCGAAATCTGCGGATCTTCGGCCAGTTGGAGCGCCAGCAGGTCATCGGCGGTGAAACCTCGTGTCATGGATGCTCAAATCCCTCTCTCTTGGCCAGGTCACACGGACATTGCGTGCGCTGCCTTAGTCGTCGGACGGTTCCGCGACGGGCTTGCGATAGTTGCGGTCAACTTCGTGCAAGACGGCGCCAGGAACCCGCCACGTCTCCTGTGTGAAGATGTGAAATTCGCCGTCGCACGCGGGAACGGGATTGGCGCAGCGGATATGCGGATTCAGCCGAAATCGTAGCTGATCGCCGACGACATCCACCCAGATGTGGCGGCGGGTGAAGGCCGTTCCCCACTTGAAGATGACACCGCTGTCGTACTCCTCGAACCAGCCGCGCCCTTGCAACGCTTGTCGGTTGAGCGTCTGGAGAATCTCGGCCACGCCGCTCTCGCGCAGCACACGCCGCGCATTCTCGCGCACGGCGCTGCGGCTGGCGAGGTCTACGTCATCGGTCGCGGCGCCTTTCTCGGATGGCGCAGACTCAGTCGTATCGTCTGTCATGGTGTTCTCCCACTGGGGAGCGGACGCCGGAGCGGGCAAGGCAGGCAGCGGCGCGGCTCCCGGTTCGCCAGGGAAGGAATACGGGGCCACGACTGCGAGCGCGCGGCGAGTCAGTGACGAGTAACGCCGCCCGATGTCACAGGGTGGGGCCGTTAGCTGCGACGGTCCACATACCATGAGCTGCCAGGGATGCTCTTGGCGGCGCGTTTCACCTCGGCGGCGACCCGGCTGACCTCGGCGAGCGAGTCGATGGGACGCCGCTCATTGGTGACGACGCCAATGGAGAGCGCGACCAGTGGATAGGTCTGGCGTTGGCCTTGCCGATCCACTGCGATCAGTGTACCGCGCTGGAGGTCATCGGGGGAATAGTAGACGCGGCTCTCCATGTCCCAGCGGGCGATGATGCGCATGCACAGCGGCTCGACGCGCGCTGGCGTCGTCAGCAGGATGAAGTCATCGCCGCCGACATGGCCGAGGAAGTCGGTCGCGTTGCCCAGATCGCGCATGACCTCGTCTATGATGCGTGCGAACAGGCGAATCATGTCGTTGCCACGCACGAAGCCATAGACATCGTTATAGGCCTTGAAGTTGTCGAGATCGAGGTAGAGAATGGACCAGGCGCCCGGCTCGATCAGGCGATCTTCGATGGCGCGCTCGATGCGTAGGCCAGAGGGCAGGCCCGTCAGCGGCGAGAGCTGCGACTCCTGCACATGGCGCAACTGGGTGCGAATGCGCGCCAGCAGCTCATCGCTATTGAAGGGCTTGGTCAGATAGTCGTCCACCTGCGACTCGAACGCGCGCACTTTGTCGGCGGCGTCATGGCGCGCGCTGACCACCATCACAGGGATATGCGCGGTGCGGGCGTTGCCGCGCAGATTCTGCACCACCTCGAAGCCATCCATGCCAGGCAGCATCAGATCGAGCAGGATCAGATGTGGGACTTCGTGCAGCGCCAGCGTCACCCCTTCCTCACCTGTGCAGGCGACCAGCGGATGGTATCCCTCAGTCTCCAGTGTGGCGATCAGCATGCGGGCGACACCGGGGTCATCTTCGACGACGAGAATGGTTGGAGATGAGATTTCAAGCGCAATCGCGTGCATACTCACCTCCGCAGCGGAACTCCAGGGGAGATCGCTCATCGCTCGACGCCTCCGATGGGGCTACCCCCCATTAAGCCATTTATACACACAAGAGGGGGTGATAGCGAGAGACCCAGTAGTACCACGCCAATGCAGGACCAGCGCAGAATCAGACAGGGCCAGCGTCTATTGACTGCCAGCCG
>JAICSR010000135.1 GCA_025936795.1 Ktedonobacterales bacterium
GCCCCGGCTGAGGAGGAGATTGCTGAAGCCGCGTCTGCCGAGGAGATCATGCCCACTGTTGAGGAGGAGCAAGCCGCGTCTGCCGAGGGGATCACGCCTGCTGGTATTGAGGAAGTCGCGCCTGTCGAGGAGATCACGCCTGCTGCTGAGGAGGAAATCGCCCCCGTCGAGGAGATCAACCCTGCTGGGGAGGAGATTGCTGCGGAGGAACCCGTATCCGCTGAGGCAAGCGCGCCCGCGTCTCCCCCATCGGTGGAGCATGTCGAGCGCATCGAGCTGGCGCTGGGGACGGGCCAGTCGATCCCCAGCTATGTAGACGCGCAGAGCGCAGGCGACTGGCTCGCCATGCTCTCGCAGATCAGCGCTGTCGCCGCCTACAAGACCCTGAGCTATGACCTGCTCGACCTGCAGCCAGGTGAGCGCGCCGCAGATGTTGGCTGTGGCCTCGGCCAGGATGCGCGCGAGTTGGCCAAACGGGTCGGGCCAACGGGATCAGTGGTGGGCATCGATGGCAGTGCGGAGATGATCGCCCGCGCAACCGAGGCGACCGACGCGGAGGCCGCGCACACGCTGCGCTTCATCGCCGCCGACGCGACTGCGCTGCCGCTGGAGACCAGTTCATGCGATGCGCTGCGCGCCGACCGCCTCCTGCAGCATGTCGAAGACCCGCTACAAGCGCTGGTCGAGTTTCGCCGCGTGCTGCGCCCCGGCGCGCGTATCGTCATCATCGAACCCGACTGGAAGACGATGGCCGTGTATCCCGGCAGCGCCACCGGTGGCGATGATGACCGCTGCGTCGCCGCCATCTTCGACTGGCAGGTCGCCCACACGCGCCATCCGCTGATGGGCCGCCAACTGCGCATGTTGCTGACACAGGCGGGCTTTGTCTCCGTCGCGGTCGCGCCCGTGGCCTATGCGTCCACCCGCTTCATCGAGGCCGACCTCACGCTCGAACTCTCGCGCGCCGCCGCCGGGGCCGCCGAACAGTGGCCTGCCCGCCTGAGCGCCGCCGAGGTCGCAGCGTGGCGGGTGACCGCCCAGGCAGCCGATACCGCCGGGCATTTCTTCGCCAGCGTGCCACTCTTCTTTGCCCACGCCATCGTCGAGTAGCGCGCAGCCAGCGCAGCCAGCCGCATTCCCCCAAGTCTCCCACGTGCGCACTGGCGTCCGGCGCGCGGGGCTATACTGCGGCGAAGCGAATCAGCGGCCTCCCAGGGCCACGCCGATGGTTCGCGACGGCCGCCTGTGGCTAGTCTCTGGCTAGTCTGTGACGCTTGCGCCTGCTCTCTCGCCCAATAGTGCAAGGTGGAGAGCCAGCGCGCAGGCGTCACGGCGGCGCGGCGATTTCCGCTTTTGGCGCGCTCAGACGGATAGCGGAAGCAGACATCCCGGTTCGGCCTGGTTCGGCGTGGCGATGCGCTCCCCACCGCGCCACTGCTATTCACTGCCCGCTCTCGTTGTGAAGGACGTTCGCCAATGCGTATTACACGAGTTGAATTGACCAATATCAAAAGCTATCAACATGCCTCAATTGACCTGCGCGGCGGCGTCACCGCCATTCGTGGCCACAACGGCGCGGGCAAATCCACCCTGCTAGAGGCGATTGGCTGGGCGCTGTTCGGTCACCTGCCGTATACGCAGGGGCAGTTCGTGCGCGAGGGCGAGAATGCCGGCAAGGTCATGGTCGCCTTCATCTCCCCGCTCGATGACCGCGAGTATCAGGTCACGCGCCGCTGTGGCGCTCGCGCCGACTGGTCTATCTTCGACCAGGAGACAGGCAATCGCTACGACTCGAAGGCCGATGTCGAGGACTTTCTGCGCCGCCACATGCGCATCGAAAGCTCCATCGAGCTTGCGGTGCTCTTCAAGAGCGCGCTGGGCGCTCCGCAGGGAACCCTGACCGCCGATTTTCTGGAAACCCCGGCCGTGCGCAAAACCAAATTCGATGCGCTGCTCCAGGTGGAAGACTATCGCAAGGCGGCGGAAAAGCTGCATGATACTGTCGCCCATCTCAAAGATCAGGCGGCGCAGCAGGATGCGCGCATCGTCGGGCTAGAGCGCGACGCCGCGCAACTGGAGGTCTGGCGCGAGCAGCGCGAGGCCGCCCGTGAGACCCAGCGCGAGACGGCGCGCAGCCTCAGCGCCGTGGCCAGCGATCTCGAACAGGTCGAGGCGCTGCTGGCCCAGCTACGCCAGGCGCAGACCGAACTTGCCCAGCGCGAGGGCGTGGCGCGCGTGGCCGAAGCGACCCATAGCGCGGCGCAGCAGCGGCTCACCCAGGCGACACGTCTGCGCGCCGAGTCGCAGGCGGCGGCGCAGACGCTGGCGGAGACCCACGCCGACCACCAGGCGCACCAGCGCGCCGAGCGCGAGCGCGCCCACGCCCAGCGTCGCACCCAGGAGCGCGCCGACCTGCTGGCGCAGCAGGCGACCGCTGCGCAGGCGCATGAGCGCGCCAAGAGCGACCTCGCCAACGCCACGCGCCGCCTCGACGAGATCGCGCAGGCCGAGCAGCGCATCGTCGCGCTGCAAGCGCCGCTGGCGCGCCAGATGGAGCTAGAGGCCGCCCGCGAGAAAGCGCGCGAGAACGTCCAACTACTGGGCCAGACACAGCAGGCGCGCGACACGGCGACCGCCCAGCGCGCCAACGTAGCGCGCGCCGTGGCCGAACGCGAACGCGAGGCGGCGGAGATCGCGCAGGCGCGGCCCCTCGCGACGGCGCTGGATGAACGACGGCGCGCCGTGGAGGCGCTGCAAGCCCTGGCGGCGACCCGTGAGCAGCGCGAGCAACGCCGCGCCGCCATCGAGCGCGAGCGCGCCGAGGTGAACGCCCGCCGCGCGACGGCGAGCGCGGCCCAGGCGCGCCAGCAGCAGAATCTGCGCAAGCTGGAAGAAGATTATCGTCCACTGACCGAGCGCCTGGCTGAGTATGAACGCGCGCAAGCGGACGCCGAGCAGGCTGCGCTCAAGATCGAGGCGCGCCTCCAGCAGCATCACCAGGCGCGCGAGCTTTCGGGCGCTGGCAATTGCCCGTTCCTGCGCGAACCCTGCAAGAACATCCAGCAGCGTGGCGAGAACAACCTCGGCGCCTACTTCGACCGCCTGATCGCCACCGATGAACAGGCGCTGGCTCCCGCGCTGGCCCAGCGCGACGTCGCCACAGCGCAGGCGGCGCGCGCGCGCAAAGCGGCGGAGGTCTACAGCCGCCGCGACGAGTTTCGCGACCTGCTGGAGCAGGCCAGTCGCCAGCGTGCCGAGTGCGATACGTCGGATGCGCGGCTCACCGCCGAGGATACTGATCTTGCGCAGGCGCTGGCGGCGGCGGGCGATCTGGCAGGGCTGGCGGAGGCGCAGCGGCTGTTGCGCGCCAGCCAGGAGGCCGACAAGCGGCTGGCCACGCTGCCGAGTGTGCAGCGCTCGCTGGAGGAGCAACGCACTCGCCTGCGCGAGTTGACTGAGGAGCTGGCGCGCCTGGAGGCAACGCTGGCGGCGCTAGCCGACGCGCCCGCCGCCCAGCAAGCGGCTGAGGCGGAACTCGCGCGCCTGGGCGACCCACGCAGCGAGGCGGCGGGCAAACGCGCACTGGCCGAGCGACGCCCGGAGGCCGAGCGCCAGCAGGCGCAGGCGGAGGCGCAGCGGCGCACGGCGGCGGCGGACCTGGCGCGGCTCGATGAGTCGCTCGCCCCCTACGCAACGCTCGACGCCGACATCCAGGCGCTGGAGGCGGAGATTGCGCGGGCGCGCCCCGGCCACACTCGCTATCTCCAGCACGAGAACGCCGCCGGACAGCTTGCCGAGCGCGAGCGCGAGCATACGGCGGCGACCAATCACGCGGCGGCGACGGCGCGCGAGGCCGAGATGACAGCGGCGGCGCTAGCCGAGGCGCAGCGGCGCTTCGATGCGCGTGCGCTGGCCGAGGCCGACGTCCGCGCCAACGACCTGCGCTCACAGCAGGGCCGTCTGCGCGAGACGCAGCGCCACACCGACGCGCTGCTCACCGCCCTCGATCAGCAGATCACGCAGGGCGAGCAGCTCCTGGCCGAGTTGGAGCGCGCCCGTGTCGAGCGCGGCGAATTGACCGAGATGCGCACGATGCTCGAACAGTTCCGCAATGCAATCAAAGAGGCTGGCCCGCTGGTGACACAGCGCCTGCTCAGCCAGATCTCAGCGCAGGCCAACGCCATCTTCGGTGAGATCATCGGCGACCACGCGGCGGTCCTGGCCTGGGTGAACGACTATGAGATCACGCTGACGCGCAATGGCGTCTCGCGCACGTTCGCGCTGCTCAGCGGCGGCGAGCAGATGGCGGCGGCGCTGGCCATGCGGCTGGCGCTGCTGCGGCGCCTCACCGGCCTCGACCTGGCCTTCTTCGATGAGCCAACCCAGAATATGGATGCTGAGCGCCGCAGCGCCCTGGCTGAGCAGATTCGCCGGGTGCGCGGCTTCGATCAGTTGATTGTCATCAGCCACGACGATACCTTCGAGCAAGGATTGGATAGCGTCATTCACCTGGAGAAGCGCAACGGCGTCACGGTTGTCAGTGACGATGACACCGCGTTGATCGCCGCCACGCCCTTTGCCATCGGCCTCGATGATGAAGGGGATGAGCGCGACGGACGCCTCGCTGCCGATCTGAGCGCGCTGCTGGCGGAGTGACAGCCCGCCAGTTGGCGCGCGTGCAGCGTGTTCTCCATGTGTCCATGTGCAGCCCTGGAGTGAGCCAAGCATGAATGAACGAACCCGACGGACGCGATCCGCCGCACCTCGACCCAGGTCCAACCGCCCGGCGCCCGCTGTGGAGGATGTGACAGTGGAGGATGTCTCGGAGGACGTCACGCTGGCGCATCCAGAGCCGACGCCGCGTTCCCTGGCGCCCTACCAACGGCGCCGATCCTCTTCGCCTGATTCACCCTACGCGCCCGTGCCCTACTATCGCGCCGCGCCCTACCCGCCAGCGCCCTATCCGGCCCGGCCAGCGCAGCTCTCGGAGCCAGCGGGGGCGCCGTGGACCGAGGCGCATACGCTGGCGCTGCCCTTCCCGCTCTGGCTGACGCTGGGCGCGCCCGTAGCCCTGGCGCTGACCCTGGCGCTGGTCTATGTTGTCGAGACGACGCTGCTGGGCGGCGATTGGGCGACCGGCGGGCTGGCAGTCAGCTTCACGGCCTTCGCGCTGGCGGTGGTGACGGTGGGCATCGCGATTGGGCGCGTGGCGTTGGGGCGTCGCAGCTTCGGCTCGGTAGCGCTGGCCGGACTGCTGGCGCTCTCGCTGGTGGGGGCAGGCGCGGGCGGCATCGCGCAGGCGAATCCGCTGCGACGCGCGCAGGCGCAGCAGGCTGAGTCAAACGGCGACTGGCAGGTCGCCGTGAACGAATACACCCAGGCGGGCGAGCGTCCACCTACCTCAGCCAGGCTTGCGGGCGTCTACAGCGCGTGGGGCGCGTCGCTGCTACGCCAGGGCGACTACGCTGGCGCATCGGAGAAGCTCTCGACCGTCATCCAGACCTATCCCCAGAGCGGCGCCGTCGTGCCGCAGGCCCGCGCCAACCTCTTCAAGACCTACAGCCTGTGGATCAAATCGGGCGCCATCACACTGCCCTTCAAGCAATCGCTCGCCTTCCTGGCGTCGTATAGCGCCGATCCCGCCTGCGACAGCGCCTGCAAGCAGTCCATCGTGGACCTGACCGGCCAGGCGCACTATCAATATGGCGAGCAGTTGGTGAAGGCGAGCCAGTTCAAGCAGGCGATTGCCGAGTTCGAGCTGATTCAGAGCCAGTATGCCAAAAGCACGTTCGCGGCGCCTGCCCACACGGCGGCTGCGGCGGCCTACTGGGCGCTCGGCCAGCAATTGCTGACCCAGGATTGCGCTTCAGCGGTTCCCGACTATCAGACGCTGGCCAATAGCTACGGCGACACCAGCCAGGGCCAGCAGGCGAAGGCCGCGCTGGCGGCGTCGCAGTCGGTGATGGGGACGCTGACCGGCTTCCCCTCCAGTCCCACGCCGACGCTCTACCTCTCGAAGCATGTGGACCCCGCCGTCAACGCCTACTCGCATGACTACAAGGCAACCTTCGACACGACCACTGGCGCCTTCAGCTTCACCGGGGTGAAACAAGGCTCCTACTACCTGACGACCTATCGCAAAATCTCATCCACCCAGGAAGCCTTCACCTACTACAAAGACACCAACACTGGCAAGCCCTACGCGCTCACCGTCGGCCCGCTCTGCGCGACCGCGCTGGGTAGCCTGGGCTATTAGCATACCCTCGGCCTTGAAAGGCCGGAGTACGCCAACGGCGGCCTGAAGGCCGGGTATGCCTGCCGCCTGCTGCGGTGTACTAAGGGCATTTATGCCCTCGCGCCGTACGCCGGCCTTTCAAGGCCGCGACGGGCCGCGACAGAGCGAGGAGCGAGAGCGATGCTGCACACGCGCAAGCTGCACGATGAGATGGCGCGCCAGCGTGAGCGGCTGCTCGGCTATCAGCAGCGACACGGCGACGAACTGACGCTCTACCGCGCGGCGCTGGCTGACCTGCGCACGCGCTATTCCTCCACCGCGCAGATCGAGGCGGCGCAGCGTGTCTGGCTGGCTCAGCGCCAGGCGCAGCCAGAGCCGCTCGGCGCCCGCCCCACCGTCGAGTACGACGCCTGGCTGGCGACCGCTGAGCGCTTCCCCGCGCTGCGCTTCGGCGAGCGCTTCGAGAGCCACGAGCAATCGCACGCCTGGGCCGAGCGGCTGCGCGGCGTCACCACCTTCGCTGTGGACGGCAGCCAGCTCCCGCCCTGGCGCGACGCCTCCGCGCCGGTCGCGCTGGTGCAGGCGGGCCTCTATGAGAACCCGCATCAGCCGCCGCAGCCCTACGTCAAGGATATCGTCGTCGAGCTACTGACGCCTGAGGAACTGACCGGCGACGAGCCAGACCTGGTGGATGCGCGCACGGGTGACGACCTCGGCTACTCCAGCCGCTTCGTGCAGTTGCGCCGCTTCGAGCTGGAGGCCGCGACCGTCATCGCGCGGATGGAACATCACCAGCGCAGGCGGGCGGAGCTGGCGGCGCGTGGCGAGCCAACCCCACTGGTGGTCGCCTTCTACGATGGCAGCCTGATCGTCTCCTTCGCGCTGAAGTCGCCGCCACCCTACCGCGAGCGCTATGTCGGCGCAGCGCTGCGCCTGCTGGAGGCCTCGCAGCGTTGCGGCGTGCCACTGCTGGGCTACATTGACACCAGCTATGCGCGCGACATCGTGGTCATGCTGCGTGCGCTTGCGGGCGCAGATGGACTGCCAGCCGAGACGCGCGGGCTGAGCGATCCACTGCTGTGGCATGGCGCGCTGGGCTGGGGCGACCGCACGCCAGCCTTCCTCTCTGCGCGCTACGACCTCGCGCGCATGGGCTACGGCGCCGGGGATGATGGCGACGACGGCGCGGACAAGGACGCCGGGCGTGGCGAGGTCGCGTTCGTCTACTTCCAGGCTGCGCTCGACCGCCCGCCCGCGCGCATCGAGTTCCCACGCTGGCTGCTCGATTCCGGGCTGCTCGACCGCACGCTGGATGTCGTGCGCGCCGAGGTGATCGCCGGGACAGGCTACCCCTACCCCATCGAGGCGGCGGACGCGGTGGCGGTCATCTCGGCGCGCGACCGCGCGCAGTTCTACGCGCTCTTCCAGGAGTTCGCCGAGCGCGAAGGCATCGCCTTCACCTTCTCGCGCAAGGCGCTGAGCAAGAGCCGTCGCCGCCTCTGACCCACGCTGACCCCTCGCGCTGGAACATGCTAGAACAAGTTTTCCACAGATGAGGGCAGTTGTCCACGCTTTCGGGCAGGTTATCCACAATGTGGACCGCTCTCGGCCTTGAAAGGCCGGAGCACGCCGACGATGGCCTGAAGGCCGGGGAGCCCACGCCACCTGCGGTGGCGCGCCAGCGGGGATTTATCCCCATCGTCCCGTGCGCCGGCCTTTCAAGGCCACGACCGGCGCGCCCACCGCTCGCTGGAAGTACGGCGCGGGAGCCGCAGCGGTGTATAATGGGTCTATGGCATTATTCTGCCTGGACTCCAGGCACACCCTACATCAGTATGTACTGCGCTCATCCCCGGCCCGCGACATTCGCTGCCGCTCGCATGGGGGAAGGAACGACTAACGAATGAACCGCATGATGAATCGCGGCGGGGCTGGCTCGCAGGGCATCATCCCCGGCGGGCCGCTGGGCAAGGCGCGCTATGCGATGGCGCTGGGCCGCGCCGACGAAGCCGAGCGCATCGCCCGCAAACGTCTGGAGCGCCAGCCCGATGACGCGGCGGCGCGTGTGCTACTGTCGCAGGCGCTCTTGCAGCAGCGCCAGGTGGATGCGGCCGTCGCCGAGGCGCGCCGCGCCACCCGCGACGCCCCCACCAACGCCGACGCGCAGATGACCCTTGCATCGGCGCTGCTGCAGAAGGGGCGCTTCAAAGTGCCCGCCGAGGCTGAGACAGCGGCCAAGCGCGCGGTGCAATTGCAGCCGAAGCTGGCGCGCGCCCGCGTGCAGCTGGCCGAGGTGCTGACCGCCAACAACGACAACAACGGCGCCATCCTCGCCGCCGATGAAGCGATCAAGCTGGAGCCGCGCGGCTCAGCAGGCTACTTCATCAAGGCGCTCGCACTGATGCGCCAGAAAGACTATGCCGGAGCCGTGCAGGCGGCTGACTCGGCGATTCGCTTCGACCGCGAGAAGCAGCTCCCCCAGGCCGAATACATCCGCGCCAACGCGCTGGTCGAGGTGAAGCGCTACGACGACGCCCTGACCTCGCTGGCCACCGCCGAGCGCGCCAATCCGCTGCTGGGCGGGCCACAGGCGCAGAGCCTGCGCGGGCGCATCTACTTCAAGCAACACAAATATCGCCAATCCTATCGAACCAACCTGGAGGCGCAGCTTGCCGCTGGCCGTCTCAAGTGGCTGGCGCCGCCACTCGCCGCGATGAACATGACCGCCCTCGGCCTGTTTGGCGAGCGTGGCCCGTACGTCATGCTGGTCATCATCATCGCCATCGTGTTCCTGATCATCTTCGGCGTCTCGCAGATTCCCGTGGCGGGCGAATGGATCGCGGCGGCGCTGATTACGGCAGTCATGCTGGTACTCGCGCTCACCAGCGTCAAGCAGTTGACTGGCAACATCCTGCCACCGAACCACGCGCTGTGGGTGACGACGATCCCGGCGATGGTCGCGGCGTTCATCATCGGTGGCGCCGTCACCATCGCCATCGAGCGGCTGATCACGGGCTTCATCATCCACAACCCGCCAATCTTCACAGCAAACACGGTCACGATTGCCGGCATCGTCGCAGCGGCGGCGGCAGGCGTGGCGGCCTGGGGCTGGCCCACAGTGCTGGCGCGCTACGGCGGCGACCGCGCCACGGCAGCCGCATAGCATCGGCTGGCGGTTGAAACCGCGCCTGCGGGCCTACGGCCACAAGACCCACCTGCGTGGGTCCAGGGCCAGACGGATTCGGACTTGCGGAGGCAGGTCTTGTGGCGGCCCGCAAGGCGCCTTGAGGCGCGGTTTATGATGTTTTAGAATAAAGGACGTACAGGTTGGTGAGTCGCAAGCAGGAGGTGTCAGCATGCCCACTCCCATCCAGTTGCCCCTGGAGGCCGAGGCTCGTCAGGCCTTATGCGACCTGCGCGACCACGGCCCCAAAGCC
>JAICSR010000077.1 GCA_025936795.1 Ktedonobacterales bacterium
CAGAGCCTGCGCGACGTGACGGCCCATCGTGAGGCCGAGCGTGAGCGCGGCCGCACCCTCAGCCTGGTGGCGCACGAGTTGCGCACGCCGCTCACCGCCATCAAGCTCTCGCTTGACCTCTCGCTGCGCCGCGTCAGGCGCGATCTCAGCATTGAACCCAGCACACTCGATGTCGCCGTCTCGAGCTGTCTGCAACTGGAGCGCATGGTCAATGATCTGGTGGACGCCGCCCACGCTGAGCGCAAGAACATGGTGGCGGCAGTTGAGTCGTGTGACGCGGGCGCGCTGGCGATGCAGGCTGTCGCCGAGCAGCAGGCGGCCACTGAGAAGCAGATCATCTTCGCGGCGCCGATGACGCCGCTGCCCATCTCCGCAGATGCTGCGCGTGTGCGTCAGGTGCTCTCGAATCTGATCTCCAATGCGGTCAAATATTCACCACCCGACACCAGCGTGACCCTGCGTGTCGAGCGGCGCGACGCTTCGGTGTGGTTCGGCGTGAGCGACGAGGGGCCAGGCGTGCCAGCCGAGGCCATCCCGCACCTGTTCGATGCGTTCTTTCGCGCGCCCGATGTTGTCAGCCTGACCGGCCCAAATGTGGGCCTGGGGCTAGGCCTCTACCTCTGCAAGCGCATCATAGACGAGCATGGCGGCCAGATTGGCATGCAGAACGGGCCAGAACGCGGCAGCCTCTTCTGGTTCACGCTGCCCCTCGCCACGCCGACCAGCGACCAATAGCCCACTGATTTGTAATGGGAAGCGCTGTCAGGCATGCGGTTCCTGCGACCGACCGTACATCTGGCGCATCACACGGCCCATCATGCGGATGGCGGAAGTGCGCGGCATGACGCGCTTCATGAAGAACGACGCCAGTTTCACGACGCCACCCGGCGTGACCGTCGGTCCACGTCCCAGCGCGGCCAGTGTCTCGCGCGCCACCACCTCTGGCGTGAGCGTGGTCGCATCTGCCGCCCGCTGGCGTTGCGCGCCGCTCGCCTGCGCTCCTGGCGTGGAGATGGAGGCGGGCAGCGCGGCGAGCACATCCACGCCCTGCGCGCGCAGTTCCTCCCACAAGCCCTCAGCCAGCACGAGGGTATAGGCTTTGGTCGCGCCGTAGTTGCTGATCAGCGCAGAGCCGAGGCTGGCGCTCATCGAGGACATCAGGATGACGCCGCCATGCCTACGCGCGCTGAAGCGGCGCCCGAAGCGCCATGCCAGCTCCATCGGCGTGCGCACATTCACCGCCAGCTCATCCAGATGGTCGTCGAGCGCGAGATCGAGGAATGGCCCAATCAGCGAGCGTGTCGCGTTATAGACTAGCAGCCCGACCTCGATGTCCGCCGTCTGCTGATCGAGCAGCGCGGCGGCATCCGGCTGGCCGAGATCGAGCGCCAGTGTGCGCGTCTCCACATGGTTGCGCTCGCGTAGCGCCGTCGCCAGCGCCTCCAGTTCGGGCGCCCGCCGCGCCACTAGCACGAGATTGAGGCCCAGCGCGGCGAGCTGCGTCGCATACGCAGCGCCCAGCCCCGCCGATGCGCCTGCCACCAGCGCCCACGGCCCATACTTCGTGCGAAACGCTTGCGCACGATCAGCGTCCATCACTGCGCGTCCTTTCTGTTTGCCACGAGCGGCAGAGCCGGTGGCTGCTGTGTCATCATACACGGGAGATGATGCAGATTGAGATGCGGTCGCGCTGGTCAGCCGGACGCACGATGGGGAGATTCGAGTGGCAGAGCCGAGTTACGAGATCACTACGCCGCGCCTGCGGCTGCGCGCGCTCTCACTGGCGGAATCACGCCTCGCGTTGAGTGGCGATCAGGCGGCGCTTGGCGCAGAGATTGGGGCGCATGTGCCAGCAGTGTGGCCAGGGCACGAACTGACGGGGTCGCTCCCCACCATCATCGCCGAGATGGAACGGCTCGCTCATGATGAGCGCTGGCTGTGGGTGGTGATCGAGCGCGCAACCGAGACGGTCATCGGCGATATCGGCTTCCACGGGCCAGTGACCGGTACGCATACCGTGGAGCTTGGCTATCTGATTCTGCCCGAGGCTCAGGGGCAGGGCTATGCGACCGAAGCGGCGTTGGCGCTGCGCGATTGGACTGCTGGCCGCCCCGGTGTCGAGCGCGTCATCGTGCGCATCGCCCACGCGAACGCCGCCTCGCTGCGGGTCGCGACGAAGCTAAACATGCGCGAGGTGGTCAGTGTCGAGCCGCGCTATCGCCGCTTCGAGTGGCGCACGCGCGATATCCGCCAGCCATAAATGGCCTGTGAGCGACGCGCCAACCGCCCGTTTTTGCTTGACGTCTACGGTCACGCGGTTTGACGCAGCGTCGCGGCGCGTGGTACGTTTATTGAAATAGGCGGGCGAATGCGCGATGTCGCGCACGATGACGACGAGGCCCAGCGCGTGATGGTCACGACTCTCGCGGCGCTGGGCTTTGCGCTATCTTGCGATCTCTCACAAGACCTCATCTCACCTGGGGGTGACGCCTGCCAGCAAGCGCATGCGCGAGCATGCCGATGGAGCCTGTACCTTCTTCGCGTCACTGGCCACCGAAGACGTGTCCTGCGTCTACACGCCTCGCCGCGAAGCAGACAAGGGGGGATGCCCGATCATGGCGACCACGCCAGCCACCGATGCGTGGCAGTGGAAGTTTGGCAAGGAAGGTCTGACGTTCGACGATGTATTACTGTTGCCTGCTGAGTCGTTCGTGTTGCCGGGCGATGTCTCGACCGCGACGCGACTGACCGCCGAGATCGCGCTGAACATTCCGATCCTCTCCGCCGCGATGGATACGGTGACCGAGGCGCGTCTGGCGATTGCGCTGGCGCGTGAAGGCGGGTTGGGCGTCATCCATCGCAATCTCTCCATCGAAGACCAGGCCGCCGAGGTCGACAAGGTGAAGCGCTCGGAGTCGGGAATGATTACCGATCCGATCACACTGGGGCCAGATGAGCCACTGCGTAGCGCGCTGGCCGTGATGAGCAAGTATCACATCTCCGGCATCCCGATCACCGAGCAGGGCAAGCTCGTCGGCATCCTCACCAATCGCGACATCCGCTTCGAGCGCGACCACGACCGCACCATCAGCGAACTGATGACCCGCGACCACCTCGTCACCGCGCCGATTGGCACCACGCTGGATGAGGCGCTGGAGACGCTGCACCGCTACAAAGTCGAGAAGCTGCCAGTGGTGGACGATCACGGCATGCTCAAGGGCCTGATCACCGTCAAAGACATCCAGAAGAAGAAACAATATCCCTTCGCGGCCAAGGACAGCCAGGGGCGCTTGCGGGTCGGCGCAGCCATCGGCGTCAACGATGCGCTGGAGCGTGTCGAGGCGCTGGTCGCCGAGGATGTGGATATCATCATGTTCGACACCTCGCATGGCCACTCACATATGGTGATCGAGGCAGTGAAGCGCGTCACCCAGGCGTTTGGCAAGCAGGCGCAGATCGCAGCGGGCAACGTGGCGACCGCCGAGGCGACCACCGCGCTGATCGAAGCGGGCGTGCATGCAGTAAAATCTGGAGTGGGACCGGGTTCAATCTGCACTACGCGCGTGGTGGCTGGCGTTGGAGTTCCGCAAATTACCGCGATTTTTGAGTGCGCGCAGGCCGCTGCTGGCACAGGCATACCAATCATCGGCGACGGCGGCATCCAGTACTCCGGCGACATCGCCAAGGCCATCGCCGCTGGGGCCGATACGGTGATGCTCGGCAGCCTGCTCGCGGGAGTAGATGAGAGCCCGGGCGACCTCATCATCTCGCAGGGCGAGCGCTACAAAGACTATCGCGGCATGGGGTCGGTCGGCGCGATGAAGCAGCGCAGCTACAGCAAAGATCGCTACTTCCAGGCGGATGTCACCGAGGAGTCGCGACTGATCGCCGAGGGCATCGAGGGGCGTGTGCCCTACAAGGGCATGCTAACCAACATCATCTTCCAGCTTGTTGGCGGTCTGCGGCAGGGCATGGGCTACACCGGCTCGTCCAGCATCGAAGACCTCAAGACCAGGACGCGCTTCATCCGCATCACTAGCGCGGGTCTGCGCGAGAGCCATCCGCACGATGTCTTCATCACCAAAGAGGCGCCCAACTACGGCGTTGGGCGTCGGTAGGCTGAAGACCTCACCCCCTGGCCCCCTCTCCCACGGGGAGAGGGGGAAACGGACCTCCGGCTCCCCTCGCCCTCTGGGAGAGGGGTTGGGGGTGAGGGTTCGCGCAAGGTCAACAACTCGCTCGGATTCATCCATCACACTTGCCGCGCCACCCGCGAGAGCGGATGTCCCTTGGCTTTCATCTCCAGTCGGCTGAACCAGCCAAACGCGCTCTGGCTGACCTGAAAGCCCTCCACCTCCAGCAGGCGCTGCGTCTCGTTGAGCGTTTCGCGCGCGACCGAGGGAACCGATAGCTCGACGAAGAGATGCGCGAACGAGTGGATCAGCACACGCTTCGCGCCGAGATTGCGCGCCACCTCGGCGATGGCGGGCGCCGCGCGCGCCGCTACCGCCAGCGGCTCTGGCTCATCGGCCTTCTCCACCGCCGCGAAGACCACCAGACCCTCCTCGATGCTGGCCACCGTTGGCTCGCGGTCGGCGAGCTTCGAGCGCCCGCGCTCGGCTGGCTCCGCCGAGAAGCTATCGACATGCCAGATCAGCATTCGCATCGTCTCATCCCTTCTGCACTCGCCTTCTACTCCCGCGCGCTCACGACGGCCCGCTACGTGCGCACTGCCTCGCCAGACCCGCCAATTGGCGCCGCCGATTAGCGTCCGCGCGCATCTCATCGGAACGATGGGCATGCGCGAGCCGTATCTAACTATATGTCAGTCGAGCGCGACGAGCGCATGGCGCTTCTGGCCGACGCTCTGTTTCCTCCAGCGGATAGGGACAGTCCTGTGGGTGGCTTCACACATCGTATCGCAGTCTGGCGTCGCCGGAACAGCCTGTGGCGTGGGTACCGCGTCGCCGCGCTGCTCTTTCGCACGCTCTACATCATGAACCGGGAGCGCATGCGCGTGGTGCATGCGCGCGAGCGGGGCGATTACTCGGCGCATCCCGATATCGAGACGCTGAAACAGGTCTTGCGCGACTTCCGACGCACAGCGGTTGAGATGGGTGGTTTGCTCATCAAGCTGGGGCAATTCCTGGGCGCGCGCGCCGATCTGCTGCCGCCAGAGGCGCTGGCTGAGCTGGCGGCGCTGCAAGATGAGGTGCAGCCAGAGCCGTTCGAGGTCATCAAGGAGGCCATTCAGCGCGAATATGCGGCGCCGCTGAGCGAAGTCTTCGCCTGTGTGGAAGAGGCGCCTACCGGCTCAGCCTCGCTCGGCCAGGTGCATCGGGCGACCCTGCACGATGGGCATGTCGTCGCGCTCAAGATTCAGCGACCGGGCATCGAGCGCATCGTGCGGGTTGACCTCAAGGCGCTGCGGCTGACGCTGACGGTGGTGCGCTGGCTCGTCCCTGCCGCCGACCGTGTGGTGGACCTGCGCGCGCTCTATCGTGAGTTTAGCCGCACGGTCTTTGAGGAACTCGACTACCAGCGCGAGGGGCGCAACGCCGAGCAGTTCGCGCGACTCTTCGCCGACGACCCGCGCATCGTCGTGCCGCACATCTACTGGAGCTACTCCACGAGCCGCGCGCTGGCGCTCGAATGGATTGACGCAATCAAGATCACCGACTTCGGCGCGCTCGACGCGGCGGGACTCGACCGCGCAGAGTTGGCGCGCAAGCTGGCCGACAGCTACTTCACGCAGGCGCTCGACGCAGGCTTCTTTCACGCCGACCCCCATCCTGGCAATATCTTCGCGCAGCCGATCCCCAATGCGCCCGGCGAAGCTCGGCTGGTCTTCGTTGACTTCGGCATGATGGGCGTCATCACGCCGCGCGCGCGGCGTGGGCTGCGGGCCTGTTTCAGTGGGATGGTGCAGGGCGACGCGCCGCTCTTCCTCGATGGACTGGATCAGCTTGGTTTCATCGGCGAGGACGCCGACCGCGCGCTGCTGGAGCAGGCCATCGGCGCGCTGCTGGCGCGCTTCACGGGCATCCCTATGTCGCAGCTTGGCCGCATCGCGCCCGACGAGGCGCTGAACGATGTCGGCGCCGCGCTCTACGATCAGCCCTTCCGTCTGCCAGCGGAGTTCGCCTTCTTCGGGCGCGCGGTAGGCATGCTGGCTGGGCTGACGGCCTCGCTCGCCCCCGACTTCAACTTCCTCGAAGTCGCCACCCCGCACGCGCGCAAGTTGATCGGCGAGCTGTCTGGTGGCGCCGACGGACTGCTTGGCTTGCTCGGCGTCAAGAGCTTTGAGGAGCTGGCTCAGCATGGCCTGCGTGAGGGGCTGGCGTTGGCTCAGAGCCTCGCCCGCCTGCCGCGCCAGATTGATCGCATCCTCAGCAAAGCTGAGCGTGGCGAGCTACGCATCATCGTCGAGCCACAGATACGCGAGGAACCGCGACATCGGCGCGGTCATCGGCGGAACAGCCGCGCCACTGATGCCTTCGCGCTGCTGGGGCCGCTGGCCCAACCCGTGCCGCTCTGGGCGCCACTTGGCGTAGCAGGCGTCGCGGCGGCCATCGCGCTCGTCGTCCGTCGCCTGCGTCGCCCATCGCTGCCGAGGGTGGGGAAGTAGCGCCATCTGCGCATGCTAAAGATAGCATCCATCACGATAAGGGCTGGAGAGATATACTGTACCCAGTGAAACCGCGCTACACCTGCGCTTGCTGCGCGCCGTCTGCCAGGGGAGGAAGCTATGCCCGCCACAGATACGTACACACAATTTCGTGACGGAGTCTGGTATGTTGGCGCGACAGGAGTCTCACTCTATAGCGTCATCTCCATGTGGCGACAGGGCTATGCGCCCGAAGAAATCCCCACCAGCTTCCCTGCGCTCACTATGCAGCAGGTCTACGGCGCCATCGTATTCTATCTTGAGCATAGCGCCGAAATGAATGAACACTTCCAGCGCCAGGATGCGCACTTCGCAGCGCAAAAGCAGGCCACTGAGGCGGCCAACGCCCAGTTCTTCGCCGAGATTCGGGCGCGCATCACGCAGGCGCGCACGTCGAGAAACTCATGACGCGATCGCTGTCTGCGGCGGGAACGCGTCCACGCTTCCTCACCGACGTCAATTTCAACCGCCGCATTATCAGCGGCCTACGTCGCCAGGCTCCAGAACTGGATAGCCTGACAGCACAAGAGCTGGGTCTGGGTGAAGAACCAGATGAACGTCTGCTCCAACAAGCGCAAGCGCTTGACCGCATTCTCCTCTCGCACGACATCAATACGATGCCGCGATACTTTGCCACCCGTCTCGGAGACAATGAGCATAATCCTGGCGCCATGCTCATTGCGCAGAACGCTCCGATAGGGATAGCCATTCAAGCGCTGCTTGAGGTACTTGAGGTATGGGAGTGCAGTGCGCATGAAGAATGGCATGATCGCATCGTCTTCCTGCCGCTGTGATTCGTCAGCCAGGCGCGCGTTGGCTATGGCTGCGGGAAGGGATTTGGCCCCTGTAATTGCGCCTGCACCAGCAGCCGATGATCGAAGGTGTGGCCGTCCCAGTCGCCGATGCAGGTCAGCAGGTTGAGGTCGCGAGTCGCCGCTGGGCCAAAGACCGCGTCGAGTGTCGTATTGCCGCTGCCCGCCGCGTAGGCTGAAATCCACGTGACGGAGGTGACGACGAAGACCAGCGGCCTGCCATTGAGCGGCTGCACGATGATCGTGTCGCCTGTCTTCACCAGATGCAGATTCCAGAAGGGCGCGGGCGAGAGGTCGGGCCGATTGACATGCCCTGCGATCACCGCATTGCCGAGTTCTCCGGGCAGATAGCCGCCGTTGAACCAGTACACCTGATTGCAAATGGGGTCGCTGTTGGAGTTGCAGCGTGGCGCGTCCATCGCGCCAGCGGAGGTGACGCCGACCCCGATGATGCTGACATCCAGATTGATGCTGGGAATCCGCAGGCGCAGCGGCGCGTACTGCGCAAAGAGCGCCGCGCGCTGATCGGTCCACGGGGTCACGGTCGTCGTCGCCTGTGTGGTAGCGGTTGGCGCGACATGCGCCGCGCGTGTGGGCGCCGCACGGAGCCGCACGCCCCACAAGACGCCAACACAGATGGCGATCAACGCCACGACCAGCGCCAGCGCGCCAAGCAGCCGTCGTGATCGCATGTCGGCTCACCTGCCTCCCGATGTTCGCCCACAGAGCGTGTCGGCGTGTTCTGCCAGACAGTATAGCTGCACCTGCTGAGTAGAGCCTGAGACGAAAAGCGGCGGACGCCGACATCGCTGTCAGCGCCCGCCAGTAAGGGACAACGATTAGAGACCCAGCGCCCTGCGGCGCGCGATGACAAAGTAGGAGCCGAAGCCGCCCAGACCGATCAGCAGCAGCAACGCGCCCAGCGCCAGCAGCGCCCTGGAGGCAATCGGACTCATCCAGAACGGCGTCGCGGGGCCGTAGCCGGTTTGTGGCAAGGCCACCGGCACGCCGGTCGCGGCCGCGTTGGTCACCTGGCCATTGCACATCAGGAAGATGCTGTAGACCTGGTTCGCCGACTCATTGAGCGTGTCGGTCAGCGCCGGACCACTCGACGGCTGGAAGCTATACGTCACCGTGCCGGGCGCCTGGTTGGTATAGCTGGTCGCATTGCCGAAGGTCAGGTTGGCCGCCAACGTCGTGCTGCCACTCGTCGCCTGCACCGCGCCGAGCGTGTCGGAGAGGTGGTAGACGCGCGACTTGGCCTGGTTCGACGCCACACTGTTGTCGTCATGGAAGACGAGCAGCGCAGGCGTGATGGACTTGGCGCTGTTGCCGACGACCGCCAGCGTGTAATACTGGCCTGCCGTCAGCGAGAGCGCCTCGTTGATAATGGTCGAGCCGCCGCTGGGGGTTTGCACCGTGAACGTGTGCTTGCCCGCAGAGATCGGATAGTAGGGTTGCGCGGTGCAGGCCGCCACATTCGGGAAGGTGGTCGCGCCATCAATCGCGATGTCGCTGGAGGTGTAGGCCTCGCTCGACTGCACGATGCGGATGTAGGCGTTGTTGCTGCCCGTTGGCACGGCTGGCGTCGCCGAGACGGTCTGCGTCGCCGCGCCATTCGAGACATCGTGCGTCGCATCACCGCTGTAGGCTGCTGTGATGTTGTGCGTGCCGACACTGAGCGCCGAGGTGGAATACGTGCCAGCGCCATTGGTCAGCGTCACAGTCGCCAGCGTCGTCGCGCCGTCCTTGAGGACGACCGAGCCAATCAGCGCCGAGCTATCGGCGGCCAGCGCCTTGACCGTGAACGTCACCGTCTGCCCGCTGACCGAGGGGTTCGGCGCGCTGGTGACACTCGTCGTCGTGCCAACCAGATTGACCACCTGATTGAGCGTCGTCGAGGTCGAGGCGTTGAAGATTGGAGTTCCACTCGCGTCACCCGCATAGGTGGCGACCAGCGGATGGGTTCCCACACTCAGCGCTGAGGTCGTAAAGGTCGCCGCGCCAGATCCGTCGAGCGTCAGCGGACCCGCCAGCGCGCTCCCGTTGTCGGTGAGCGAGACGGCGCCAGTTGGCGTACCCGTCGCGGACGCCACGGTGATCGTGAAGGTCACGCTCTCACCGTAGACCGACGGATTGTCGCTGCTGGTGATCGTCGTCGTCGTATTGGCAGAGTTGACCGTCAACGTGAAGCAGTTCAATGGGCCGGGCTTGGTCTGGACCATGCTCCCCCATTGGCCAAAGGTGTCTACGCCGAAAACACAGATGTTGTAGGTTCCCAGCTTGCTGAAGCCCGGCAGGCTGGCGCTCACGACGACCGTTTTGGAGGAGCCAAACGTCCCGGTTGTCGTCGTCGTGATAGGCGTCGGCGTGCCGCCATCAATCGTGTAGTAGGCGGCGGCAACCGGCGCGTGGCTGGTGGTTCCTGTGCTGACTTTCGCCGTCACGGTGATCGGCGCATTCGTTGGAGCCGGGTTGCTAGAACTCTGCACGTTCGAGGTCACTGGCCCAGCGCACGCCTGATCTGGCGCCGAGGTCAGGAAATTCGTGGCGTCCACCTGTGGGAGCGTCACAGGATTGCCGTAGCCGATGGCGGAGCCAGGGCCGAGCGGCGACCCCCACCAGTTCTGCTCTGCGATGGGAGTCGTCCCGCTCGCCAGCGCCGAATAGCCGTAGGCGCTATTCCCCGAGATACAGTTGCCTACCCCAAGAGGATAGATGAGATTCTGCGTGTTTACGTCGTTCACGCCGTTCGTGAAGCGGCGGAAGAGATTGCCATTCACTGAGCCAGCGGGCGTCTGAGCGTTCGGGTCAAGCTCCAACGCAGCGGTATCCGGCCCACCGACATTGCCGCCATCAAATTCGTTGCTGCTGATGTCGACTGTGCCAGTTACGCCTGAGCGCAGGCGAATCGCCTCGACCGAGGCGTTGGAGTAGCTGTTGCTGCCGGAATAGGTGATGGTGTTCTCGGCGATGGTGGCGAATCCGGTCAGCGTGTCGAGGTCAATGGCGGCGTCATCAGAGCCGGGGTAGACCCAGCCAGCGGCGTATTGGATGTCGCCGATGTCCTGCGTGATCGTATTGTTGACGATCGTCAGAAACGAGTTGTCTTTGACATGCGACACAATCGCGTTCGAGAACAACCCTGAGAAGGTGTTGGCGGCGATAGTGAAGGAGGTGACTCCGCCGATCATCCTGACGCCAAAGTCGCCGCTCACCTTATTGTACGTGAAGACGCCCGTGACATTGCCCAGCGTGGTCGAGTTGAACAGCGTATTGCTGTCAATATTCACGGTCCCCTGCGCCGTGGGCGCGATGCTCAGCGCACGCTGGAAGTGATCGGAGAAGTGGGTCGCCGGGCTGGACTCAGTAATCTTGTTGCCCTGGATAGTCAGTATCCCAAAGGCGGCGCCATCGAAGATGCCGTTGCAATAGGGCGCGCCACCGAAACAGGAATCGCCGTGGAGCGCGGCGCTATTGTCGCGGATGACGTTCTGAATGATGTTAACGTCTGTTCCACCTAGCTCGAAGATGCCATTGTAGTTGTCACGAATGATGTTGTTCTCGATGGTGACAACATTGATGCCGCTTGGCCCTACGATCGCTGCGCTCTCAATGTGGCTGGAGTCGCCGAGAGCGCCGGTGATGGTGAAACCCTCCAGCGTGACGTTTGCCGCAGCGACCGTCACCGCTATCGGGCCTTTGCCTGAGGCGTTGATGGTGGCCTCAGGACCACGACCGCCTTTCGTTGGGTCCACCGTCGCATTTGGCCCAATCAGCCCCACGCTCCTGGTGATGTCAATAACTTCGTGATAGACGCCTGGGGCGACCAAAATCGCCGTCGGCCCAGAGGGATCATTGATCGCGGCCTGAATCGTCGTGTAGGTACATGGCGCAAATGCTGATGTCGCCGCGCAGACATCGTAGACCGCTGCGCTGGCCCGCTGCACGAGCGAGAAGCCAATGCCCGCTGAAAATGTTACGACGCCCAGAATCGTCAGGGCGATCATCAGATGCCGCGCGGTCTGGGCGGTTAGCTTCATCCCAGAACCGAGGCGCCCCAGTGAGCCAAAGTATCTTCGCATGCTCAATCCGCCTCCAAAAGCCACCACCACATCAGACAAAGTCGTTCGCGCGCGATCAGGTCAGACCCGTGTACCATCGAGAGAGTGAGTGCGAGAGAAGAGTGTTGTGATCGCGCTTGCCATGTCTGTGCGAACATCTCGCCCGATGGCAAGAGTCGCCGATGTGCGCTACGTAGGTAATTACACGCGCCTGCTTCTCAGCGCAGCCTAATCGTTTGCTACCAATCAGTCAATCACTACCAATTAGAGCCAGGACTATCGTGCTATGACTATCATGCCGTGATAGAACAGCGAGGCGGCAAGGCTTCCACTGGATATCAAAAAAAGGCGACTGGCGATTCATCGCGCCAGCCGCCGGTACCTGTCACACGCCGCTCGTGGCTACGCGCTTGTGACCAGCGCGATGGCCATGCCATCGTAGCCCTTGACACCGACCGTCTGGAACGCGGCAGCGTCAAGGCGCGGTTCCTGCGCCACCATAGCCAGCGCGCGGCGGATGCCCTGCACATCAGCATTGGCGCTATCAGGATCGCTGACGGCGCCGTTGCGCACGACATTGTCTATGATGATGAGGCTGCCCGGTTTCGTCAGACGCAGCGTCCAGGACAGGTAGTCGGGTGTGCTGGCCTTGTCGGCGTCGATGAAGACCAGATCGAAGGGGCCAGCGCCCTGTTCGACGAGCTGCGGCAGCGTTATGAGCGCCGAGCCGAGCCGCACCTCCACCTGCTCCGCCAGCCCGGCGCGGGCGATGTTGGCGCGGGCGATGTCGGCATGGGCCGGGTTCACCTCCAGCGTGAGCAGGCGCCCCTCTGGCGGCAGCGCCCGCGCCAGCCAGATCGCGCTATAGCCGCCCAGTGTGCCAATCTCCAGCACGCTGCGCGCGCCGACCAGCCGCGCGAGCAGATGCAGCAGCTTGCCCTGATTTGGCGCGACGTTGATCAGCGGCATGCCTGCCTCACTGGTCGCCTTGAGCGCAGCGTCGAGCGCGGCATCGGGCGGCGCGAACAACTCATCGAAGTAGCTGTCAACCCTGGTCCATTGCTCCTGCGTCATGCTGTTCTCCCTGTAGCCACTGCTGCGCAAAATCAACCGCTGGGCGCTGCGGAAAGAGCAGCGCGGTCGCTGAGCCAACCAGGCCGCGCTTCACCAGCCCGCCGCGCTCGAACGCCGCGCCAATCTCGACGAACGGCTCGTCATTCCAGTCCACATCGCGGTAGGTCTTCCAGACGCGCTGGCCGTTCTCCAGCAGCGCCGCGCCCGTCGTCGTCCAGTCACTCGTCCTGGCGCGATATTCGCCAAGGTGAAAGGATGTGTTGTTGCCGAAGCCAACGCCCAGCAGCAAGACCCAGCCACCGAGCGCATAGATGCGCGCCAGTGGCGACTCATCGCCCAGGCTGCCCTCCAGCGGCTGGTCGCGGATGATCTGCTCGGCGTGGCGCCCCCACGCCGCAAACGACGACTGCGGATGATCGCTGCGCAGCGCGCCGGGCCACTGGCGAAATAGCTCCGCGATGCGCCCCATCATGCGGGTCGGAGTGATGCGTGGGTCGAAAGCGGGCATCGAATCG
>JAICSR010000332.1 GCA_025936795.1 Ktedonobacterales bacterium
GGCGATTCCTTCATGTGGACCCTCCGCGCTTACAGCCGCATGCGTCGTTCCCGCTGGTGGAGAAAAGATGACTGCTTCCAGCAGCGAGCGGCGCAGCCCCCAGGTATCGGCCTGCGCCGCATGGGCTACCCAGCCCTGCACGCGCGCGCTGACCGCTGGCAAGGCAATCTCCCCGCGCTGATACTGCCGCGCCATCTGACGGAGGCGACGGGCGAAGGCCAGGCCGTTGCGACGACGCAGACGACGATGGTCGGGGTAGACGCGGAAGCCGAGGAAGGGAATGCCAACACTCACCGGACTCACGACGCTTTCTCGCTCATGCAGCGTGAGGCGCAGCCGCCGCGCCAGAAAGGCGATGATCTCAGTTTTCCAGCGATGCAGGGTTGGTTTGTCGTCGGCGAAGAGCAGGAAGTCGTCTACGTAGCGCAGATAGGCGCGGCAGCCAAGTTGATCTTTGACGAAGTGGTCGAGCGGGTTGAGGGCGCAGTTGGCCCAGAACTGCGAGGTCTGATTGCCGATGGGCAGGCCGCGTGGCCGCGCCAGCGCCTCCGCCGGGTACGTGGGATCATCGCCGGGGTAGAGGACGAGCGTATACTGATCGGTCAGTTCGTCTGCGCCACCAGCCAGAATGCGGTCGCAGAGGGCGAGTGTCGCGTCGTCGCGTACGACACGCCCCAACTCGTGGCGCAGGATCGCCAGGTCAATCGAGGGGAAGAATTCGACGATGTCGCAGCGCAGCACATAAGGATAGCGGCGCGCGAAGTGGGTCGCGCGGTCGAGCGCTTGATGGATGCCTTTGCCGCGACGATTGGCGTAGGAATCGGCGATGAAGCGGCGCTCGAAGAGCGGCTCGATGACGTTGCAGAGCGCATGATGCACGACGCGATCCTCGAAGGGCGCAGCGGAGATGACGCGCGGCTTCGGCTCAGCGACAGTGAAGCGGCGGTAGGGATGGGGCTGCCAGGTCTGCGCCGACAGTTGACGCTTCAGGCGCAGCAGATGGCCCTCCAAATCGTAATCGAAGGCGGCGACATCGGGGCGACTGCGCTTGCCACGCGCGGCGTCGCGGTAGGCGACGAGCAGATTCTCGAACGAGCACAGCCGTTCATACAGTCCCAGTTCCCCGCCATCGTCAGCTTCAGCGTCCATTGCCTCGTCCTCCGCGCTTCATATTCTACTTATACTAGAATATGCGTAAAAATTTCGTCGCGCTTCGCGCGGATGCCCTTTCTTCAACCAACAGACCTATCTATTGAAAGTAGAAGAAAGGAAGAACACGAGAAATGGAACACGTTATGAACCAGCCGGCGCACGGAACGCGAGACGGAACCCCCTGCCGCCATCGCGGTAGCCCCACCCGACGTCGCTGCGGCACGGCGCGCGCGCGACCCAGGCGAAGCCGTCCCACGAGCCGCCACGCAGCACTCTATTTCCAGTAGAATCCTGGTCTTCACGTCCATCATTCTCAGTGTAGTGGTAGGGCTTGTAGAGGCTGCTCGTCCACTCCCAGACGTTGCCTGCCATATCCTCGGCGCCGTAGGAACTGGCCCCGCTGCGCTGGCGGTCATTGGCGGGGTAGGAGCCGATCGGTGTCGTCTTCCCGATGCCACTCTCGTTCGTGTTGCAGCGATTTTTGTCGAAGCTGTCGCCCCAAGGGTAGATGCGACTGGCGTTGCGCGGCGCATCCCAGCGGGCGGCTTTCTCCCACTGCGCCTCGCTGGGCAGCCGCCAGCCACTCTGGCCTGTCACCTCACGCAGCCAGGCGACGTAAGCCGTCGCATCCTGCCACGAGACGTTCACGACGGGGTGGTCGAGGCGTTCGCGCACCTGCTGTTCCCAGGTCAGGTTGTTGGATGGACTCGTAGGCTCAGCGTGCTGGGATGCGGTCAGAAAGAGGCGGTATTCGGCCACCGTCACGGGATACTTGCCGATCTGAAAGGCGGCCACTTCGACCCAATCCTGCGGCATCTCATCCTTGGCCCACGACTCCTTTGCTGCTACCGGGTCGCGCGCAGGGTCGCTGCCCATCCGGAAATGGCCAGCCGCGACGGTGATGAGCGGCGGGAGGATGGCGGGCGTGCCGAGCGGATTGACGCCGCGCAAGCCGAGGCCGACGAGCCGTGCTGGCACGTCGGGCAGCGGGTAGACGGAAACGCCCAGTGTAGCCAGAAGCTCGGTCAATCCTGCCTGATACCTCACGCCGCGCCCGTCAATGCGTTGAGTGGCGCCAAAACCGAGCGGCACACAGTCATGCCAGTCGTCGCCGCGCACCCAGAAGGGAATGACCAGCTTGCCCTTATTGCGTGCGATGCTGATCTCATCGAACACGTAGTCAGAAAGCGCGGCAGTCTCGGAAGCGCCATAGACCACATGCGCCGCTTTTGCGATCCCTTCGCGCACTTTGATCTGCCAATTGCGTGTGCCTGGAGTCAATTGCTCATGGTCGAGCCAGACGGCCACACCTGCGTCCGCCAGATCCTTCTTGAGGCGGTTTACAATGTCGGCGTCCTTGCTAGAGTAGCTGATGAAGACACTCGCTGCGGCAGCCATCTGCGCCTCCCCAATCCACTCTGCCGCGCGACGCCTCCAGCAGCGCGACGCCGTCTCGCTTGCGAGCAGTATAGCACGGCGGAGGGAGGGCTGCCGGGTGAACCCGCGCCTATGGGCCTTCCGCCGCAAAGCCTGCCTTCGCAGGCTGGGAAGATGTGCCGCGTCCCAGGCCGCGTAGGCGGCCTTTGCGGCTCGCAGGCTCTTAGACGCGGGTTAACCCGCCGGTTAACCCGCCCGGCTCACCCACCAGATGGCTAGCGAGGGATATACACCACATAGCCATCCACGCGGGTCAGCGTGTAGGGCCAGGCGGGGTCGTGCTGTGCGCGCTGGGCGAGCGCTGCCGCCTGGGGTAGCATGGCAGGGAAGACGTAGGCTGCGCGCGGGTCCGCCGCCACCTGCGTCACGTAGGGCGGGTAGCGATTGAATCCCTCCGTCAGATCAGACTTCAGTGTGTCGCAGGTGATGCGCTCCTGCGAGAGGAAGGCGGCCTTGTCGCAGGTCCAGTAGTCGGTGTGCATGTGGCGCACGCCCAGTCGCTCCAGATCGCGAATCAGCGTTTGATCGGCCTGATAGTCGGCGCGCGTGGCCGCCGATGCGCGATAGGCGCTGGCCACGCCGCCCGCCAGCATCAGCAGCGTCAGCATCAGCAGCCCCAGCGCCGCGTATCGCGACGCTCGCGGCCTGGAAAGACTTGAGGACACAAGCGCTGTCGCGAACGCTGGAAGCTTCATCTCTCCCGTGGCCACAGCCCAGAGCGGATAGACCAGCGCGGGCAGTGCGATGTCCATTTCGATCAGGTAGCGCGCGTTGCCCGCCGGGGTCGCGGCGGCCAGACTGACCAGATAGAACAGCAGCGTCAGCGCGCCACCCAGCAGCAGCGCCAGTCGCCCGGCCTGGATAACGTCGTCTCGTGCGCCCCCTCCCCATCCCCTCCCCCGCTGCGGCGGGAGAGAGGCTGTCCGGACTCCCCTCTCCCGCTTTAGCGGGGGAGGGGCTGGGGGAGGGGGCAGCCGACGCCACGCCGCCAGCGCCGCCACCACGCCCAGCGCCAGCAATCCCGCCGACCAACCCGCCCGCAGCCCCAGGCAGGCCAGCGCGCCAGCGTTTGCGGGAGCGGCGAGCGCGCCATTGGGCAGCGTTGGCGCCGCGCAGAACCAGCCCATACCCGTGATATTGGGCAGCGCGACCAGCAACTCACCAAGCAGGTGCGCGCCAAATTGCGTGAAGAAGCGGATCAGCGTGCTTGGCCCCTGCCACTCGAATGCGGCTATCGCGGAGGGGCCATTATTCGCCGCTGACGGCGCGAGGAGGTAGAGGAACTGCGGCGAGACGCCAACCAGCAGCCCCGCCACCAGCGCGGCCAGTCCGCGCCTGGCCGCCAGCAATTCGCGGCGGCAGAAGATGGCCACCAGCAGCGCCGCCACCACCAGCATCGGAAATATGAGCTGATCGCTCCACCAGCCCAGGCCCATCGTCAGGCCGAGCGCGGCATACAGCGCCAGCCGCCGCCATGTGAGCGGAGTTCCAATTCCCCCTCTCTCTGTGGGAGAGCGGGCTAGGGGGTGAGGTCGCGCGAGCCAGAGCGCCAGCAGCAGGCTTAGCGCGCCAAATAGCAGCGTCTCTGGATAGCCGCCCAGCGCCAGCAGTTGCGGCTTCAGCAGGTCCGGTCCGCCCAGATCGAGCAGCAGCAGCCCCACCAGCGCGAACGTCTGCCCGTAGAGCAGCCGCAGCAACGGATACATGACCAGCAGGAAGAGGATGAAGAGCAGCAGCAGTCCCAGTCGCAGCGAGAGGACCGACGCGCCAAAGAGATGGAACAGCGCGGCGCCCAGATACGCCTGAATCGTTCCCATATACGACTGGCCGTAGAAGAAGAGCGGATGCTCGCCGCGCGTGTTGATGTGCAGCGCCATCAGGCCCATCGTGCCTTCGTCGCTGTCGGTCGCGGGCCAGCCGCTCAGCAGCAGCCCCAGCCGAATCAGCGCGCCCAGCGCAATCAGCGCCAGCGCCTGCCACCTGCCACCCGCTCCCAGCGCACGCCATTGAGACTGAATCCGGCTTGATCGTTGGCGTTGCGACGAACCCTCACCCCCAGCCC
>JAICSR010000606.1 GCA_025936795.1 Ktedonobacterales bacterium
ATGTGAATCGCGGTGTGCGCGCGTATCAATTCCCCGCGCGGGCGCCAAGTGGTCGCGAGCCGCAACTGACCGAGCGCGAACTGGAGACGCTTTCGCTGGTGGCGCAACAATTGAGTACGGCGGAGATCGCCGAGCGTATGGTCATCTCCGGCAATACCGTCAAGACGCACATCGCGCATATCATTGATAAGCTGCATGTACAGAATCGCGATCAGGCCGTACTCTACGCCGTCCTCAAGGGCTACCTGAACCCCACGCGCTAGGCCAGCGCTCCCATCACCGGAAGGATGACACCGGTTGGGTGACGCCGCTGATATGACGCCGCACGAATGACGTGCGGCTTGCTCGCTGCGCCTGCAAGACTTCACCCCATCCGCGATGGCGTTCGCCTGCTGGCCTGTGTATTCTTGAAGTGCGCGCTGGGAATGCGGGGTGGTCACGGCGACCAGCCCTGCGAGAGTGGCCCAGCGCGACCGAGAGACGATGACCGCTACAGGATCAGGAGGGCGCACAATGGAGATTCTCATGCTGACAGGCGCGCTGATTGCTGCGCTTGGCGGGATGTCGGCGCTGGCCTTCCGTGTTGTGCGTCTCCCACTGGGCAAGCGCGACCGCAGCGGCAAGCGCCCGGTAGGCGCCTCCGGGCAGGCCATGCAGGTCGGCCCACGCAGCGAGCCAACCAACGTCTTGCTCATTCATGTGACGAATGAGTACAAGCGACACACACAGGCTCTGCGTGAGGCGCTCGATCTGCGTCGCTCGCGCAACGAGGCCGAGGCGTTTGCCCGGCTGCTCAACGAGCGCATCCTGCATGTGGAGGCCGCGCGCACGCTGAGCCAGTTTGTTGCGCCAACCATCGGCGGGCGTGTCCGCCAGTGGCTCGATTCGGCGCGGCTCGACGTGCTGGCCGACACGGTGCGGCGTGAAGTCGCGGAGGTTCGCCTCCCGACTGGCGCGACCCGGCCACTCGCTGGGGAGCGCGCGTTGACGCGCTTCATCACCTGGGCGCGCGGTGGCCCACAGACGGGCGCGCCGCATGCGCTGGCCACGTACCATCGTGAGCAGCGCGAGCACTACCGCCTGGCGATGAGTCAGGCGCGGCGCCTGCTGCGCGAGCAGCGTCAGGACCGCGCACGCTCCTTCCTTGCGACGGAGCAGGCGCATCACCTGCGCGCCAATCGCGACCTGAAGCGGCAGTTTCAGCCGGGGCCAGACGCTGACACGTATGGCGCCACTGACCCCACGCTGGCCGCCGTCCTCAACTGAGGCGGGCGCAGCCCCCTCCCCAACCCCTCCCCCGCTGCGGCGGGGGAGGGGCTTTTGGCGATTCATAACCTGCTCAACCGGCTCCTCGATGGCCTGGCCTCGGCCTGGCCTCGGCTTGACTGACGCGGGGGTTCTGGCATGCGCTGGAGGCGGCATGGCCTTTGACGCTCCCGGACTGAGCCGCATACAATGAGGGATATGAGGGTTGGCAGATCATCACTCAACTTCACTCAGGGTCAGACGTGGCGCGACGCCCCGCGCGACGATGCAGGCAGATCATGGCGAACGGAGCCGATAAGACGACGACCGATACGACGACCGATACGACGACCGATACGACGACCGCCGGGGCGCTCAGCCCAGAC
>JAICSR010000125.1 GCA_025936795.1 Ktedonobacterales bacterium
AGCGAACTCCAGAATCTCGGCGTGCTGCTGGTCTACTACACCATCGCCGTTGTCTGCACGCGCCTGGCGAATGGCGGCTTCATGCGCTTCACCATGCCAGCTGGCAACGGGCGCGTCACGCTCTAGCGCACGGGAGCGCCTATTCCTGCTCCTCTGGCTCCAGCGGCTGCCGACCGCTCAGGCCAGCGTCCACCTCGTGCCACCAGCCGATGCGCCGCTCACCCAGCCGCCAGCAGAGGTAGACCTCACGTCCGTCGCGCAGGGTGGGGAAGTCGAGCAGGCCCATATCGAGGTCTTTGAGGATGGCGCCGCTCTCCGTCACTTCACTGGCGCGCTCACTGAGGCGACGGCTGAGATCGGCGACCTGATCGGGCAGGCTGGCGAGATCGTCGAGCGGCAGGTGGCCATTGCTGGCCATGCGCGCGTGTAGCTCGCGCAATTCTAGCTCGCAATCGGCCAGCTCCGCGCGCAGCCCCTGCATCGCCCGCAGCGCGGCCTCCAGGCGCGGCAGCAGCGCCTCGGCTTGCGCTCGCGTGAAGTATTCTGGCATACGCCGCCTCCTGCCGTCTCCGGCCGTCTCCGGCTGGCCTGCTGCCTGTCGCGGCTGTGGGCCCCTCTCCTGCTTACCCCTGCGCATCCTGGCTGATGACGATGATGCCGCCTGCGCCTGGACCAGCGTGCGCGCCGACGACTGGCCCCAGCACATACTCATAGATCGGGCCATCCCAGAATGTGCGCGTGATGCGGTTGAATTGCTCGCCAACGGCGTCGCTGCTGCGCACCACTGCGACCGCCTCGATCTGGCCAAGACTCGATGCGATCTGGCCAACCCGCTCCTGCGCCTTCGTGCGCGTGCGCACGTTCTCGACTGGCAGCACCTGCCCCTCCCGCACCTCGATCAGCGGCTTCACATTCAGCAGCGAGCCGAGCAGCGCCCGCGCGCTGCCAATGCGCCCGCCGCGCTTGAGGTATTCCAGCGTGTCGAGCGCGGCATAGAGGCGGATGCGCGCGAGCATGCTCTGGGCGTGCGCTTTGACCTGCTCCAGCGAGGCGCCCTGCTGCGCCTCACGCGCGACGATCTCGGCGGGCATGCCAAAGCCGCCGCTGACAGTGCCAGAGTCAATCACCTCGATGGGGACGCCTGTCTCGGCTGAGACGGTCTTTGCCGCCTGCGTCGCGTTGCCATAGGTCGCGCTGAGCTTGCTCGCCAGGCTGATCTCCAGCACGGCGTCGGCGCCCTCACGGATGACCTTGCGATAGGCTTCCTGAAAGGTTCCGACCGAGGGCGCGGAGGTAGTTGGAGTGACAGCGCTGCTCGTGAGCTTGCGATAGAACTCGTCGGCGGTCAGATCAACGCCGTCGCGGAACTCTTCATCGCCGAACAACACCACCAGTGGCGCCACCTCGATGCCAAGCGCCTGCGCCCGGTCGTGTGGAATGTCGGAAGTGCTGTCTACTACGATCCGTACTGTCACGCTGCTCTATCCTCTCGATGCCCCAGCGCGCTCGATACGCGCCAGGGCGATGCGCCGCTCTCGCGGTCACTCCGCCGACACCACGTACACATAGAATGGTTGCCCGCCGCGCTGCGCCTCGACCTCCTGCTCAGGGAACCAGCCGCGCACGCGCTCGGCCATCGCCTCGGCGTCGGCGCTGGAGACATCCTGGCCGGAGAAGAGCGTGATGAGCTCGCGCTCGCCCGCGCCCATGCGCGTCAGCAGATCGCGCAACACCTCAGTCTGGTCGCGTCCCGACGTGGCCAGCTTGCCATTCGCCAGGCCGATGTAGTCGCCCGCGCTGACCGCGACGCCGTCTATCTGCGCATCGCGCACGGCCTGAGTCAGTTCGCCCGTCGCGATGTCGCCGATGGCCTTGTCCATCGCGGCAGCGTTGGTGGCGAAGTCGGCCTGATGATTGAAGGCCAGCAGCGCCGCGATGCCCTGCGGCATCGAAGTCGTCGGCGTCACATGCACCTGCTTCTGCGTCAACTGCGCCACCTGCCGCGCGCTCATAATGATGTTGCTATTGTTGGGTAGCAAGATCACCCGGTCGCTGGGGCAGGCTTCGACGGCGCGTAGCAGGTCTTCGGTGCTGGGATTCATCGTCTGGCCGCCAGGGACAATGCCGCCGAGACGATAGCTGCCATAGATGTTGGCCCAGCCATCGCCCGCCACGACCGCGACCACGCCAACCTCGCGCGCCTCGACCGCCGAGGCTGGCTCAGGCGGCGCTGCGGGGGCGGCTGGCGCCGCGCCGATAGCTGCGCTGGCGGGACGCGCGCCATTCACGCTGGCCGCGCCGCCATGCGCAGCGCCGCCGTGCAGGTCCAGATTCGTCAGGCCGCGCTCGCGGGCGCTCTCCTGGGCATACTCGAGGCTCTGCTCTTGCAGGTTCTCCACGTTGATATCGAGCAGGCTGCCCAGACTCACGCCATAGTCGAGAATCTGGCCAGGTGTCGGCGTGTGGGTATGCACCTTGAGCATCTGGCTATCGCCCGCCACGACCGTCGAGACGCCGCCCATACCATTGATCGCGCTGCGGATGGCGCCGACATCGAGGTTTTCGCCACGCAGCAGGAAGACCACTTCGTAGCCAAACTCCTCCTCGATCTCGACGATGCCGCGGTGCGCCTCGGTCGGCGTCTCACGCTCGGCATGCGCCATCTGTTCGACCGGCGCGCCCTGCAGGTAGCGCAAGAAGCCTTCGAGCACGGTCACATAGCCCTGGCCACCCGCGTCCACCACGCCCGCGTCTTTCAGCTTGGCCAGCAGGTCGGGGGTGCGCGCAACGGAGGCATTGCCCGCGCGCATGGTATCCTCCAGCAGTTGCACGAAGCCCGCGCCACGCTCGGCGCTCTCCATCGCGGCCTCTGCCGCCTCGCGCGAGACCGTCAGAATCGTTCCCTCAACGGGCTTCTCGACACAGAGATACGCCGATTTGGCGCCCTGGCGCAGACCATTGGCGAAGTCGAGCGGGGTGATGGTGGCCTTGTCGGCGATGCTGTCGCTGAAGCCGCCGAGAATCTGCGAGAGAATGGAGCCGGAGTTGCCACGCGCGCCCATCAGCGCGCCACGCGCGAACGCCCGTGCGACGACGCTGGCCGAGGGATCATCCACCTCGCTGATCGCCCGCATCGCGGCGGCCATCGTCAGCGTCATGTTCTTGCCGGTGTCACCGTCTGGCACGGGGTAGACGTTGAGGGCATTGATCGCTTCTTTGTGGCGTTCCAGCCAGGCGTAGCCAGCCAGAAACGCTTTCTTCAGGTCCTGGCCATCTAGCGCGCTGGCGCGCTGCGGGCGGGTGCGCGTGAAGCGCGAAAAGAAGTTTCGTGCCATAAGATGTCGCAGAGGCCTTCGCCTCCACTCGCCCTCCATTCACCTCGCTGTGAAACTCTGTAGCAAACTCCGTCACGATGGCGTCGTGGCCAGCATGAGTGGCCAGCCCGCGCGACCAGCCTGCGCTAGCCGCTCACTGCGCGCTCACTCGCGCACACGCAGCGCCTGCACGTTGACATTGACCTGCACGACATGCAATCCGAGCGCCTGTTCCACCGCATATTTGACGATAACCATGATGTTGTGGGCCACTTCGACCACCCGCAAACGGTGTTCGAGAATGACGCCAACCTCGATGACAACGTGATCTTCGACGAAGCGCACCTCTACACCGCGCGCGTACTCTTCCGGCGCGAGCCGCTGGACGGCGCCCAGACGCGGGCGCCGCGATGCAATGCCCACCACGCCATAACACTCGATGGCGGCCTGAGCCGCAATCGTCGCGATGGCGTGCGCCGAGACCTCCACCTTGCCACTCCGCTGCGCATCCAGGGCGTCTGAAGCGCTTGAAGCGCCTGAAACATCGGGCGTAGTCGTGGGCGCGGTGTGCGCCGATGGCGGAATCCGCTGCTCTGGCTGGGTGGGTGTTGTCGCGCTGCTCCTGGCTGGTGTCATAGTCGTTGGTCAACTCTCCACAGGTAGACACGCGCATACGAGAAGTGGTCATGCGACAATCGGGTGGCCATCATGCGGCAATCACGCCCGGCAGGGTGGCCAGGGAGACCTGCGACCAACGGCCAGCGCAGCCTGAACGTAGCGCAGCGGGAACGGCGCCAATGTCGCATGACATCTGGCATGCGCAGCATACACGCGCTTGCGTGTCTTCGCAAGGGCATGGTATACTTTTTGGGCGCGTTTCCCGTTGCCTTCAGGCAGCACAGCGCCCGCCTTCACCTCAGCGCCTCTCCGGGACCACTGCTTTACCACTGCTTTCAGTGCTAGCGGATCGCTCGCGGGCGGCTGTTGTTTCTTTTTGTCTCACCACCGCCCACTCTGGGCTGCAAGGGAGAAATCCATGTCGTCTCGCTGTGATGTGTGTCGGCGAACCTCGCAATACGGCCACAGCGTCAGCCACTCGAACCGCAAGACCAATCGCCGGTTTCTGGTCAACATCCAGCGCCGCCGTCTGGTGATCAATGGCACGCCGCGCCGCGTGAACATCTGCACGCGCTGCCTGCGCACGATGGTGAAGGTCGAGAAGACCCGCTAGCACGCGCCTCCGGCGTCGTAGACCTGCGGTAGGCGACATCGGGCTGGCGCTGGGTAGCCATGCGTGGGGTATAACACAAAGCTGGGCTGGGAGCGATCTCCGCAGCCTTCTTTGTGTTGTCTGAGATGCGCATTCGTGCGTCTTGTGGACGCGCAAGGCCGTGTGCTACACTCCAAGCAGTATGAGTCCTTACAGAGCCGGGCGCGCATGGGTATACGACCAGAGGGCGTATTCTGAGTCCATGCCGTGCGGCGGAAACCAGGTCACTTGGGAGGTGTACCTATCAACAGAGATTTTCGGGGCGACAACAGGCAGCGCGAGCTGCGTGTGAACGAGCGCGTGCGGGCGCGCGAAGTCCGGGTGATTGACGAGGACGGACAGGTTGTCGGCGTGATGTCATCGGCCCAGGCGTTGGCGATGGCGCGCGAGCAAAACGTTGATCTGGTCGAGGTCTCGCCGATGGCGACCCCGCCGGTCTGCCGCTTGATGGACTATGGACGGTTCAAATATGAGCAGGCCAAGAAGGAGAACGAGGCGCGCAAACGCCAGAAGACCTCCGAGCTGAAAGAGATTCGTCTCAGCCCCAAGACGGATGACCACGACATCGCGGTGAAGGTGCGCAAGGTCGAGGAGTTCCTCGGCGAGGGCGACAAGGTGAAGGTGGTCGTGCGCTTCCGTGGACGCGAGATGGCGCACCCGGAACTGGGCCGACGCCTGCTGGAACAGATGATGGCCGACGTGAAGAACATTGCCGTCGTCGAGCGCACGCCGATCATGGAAGGCCGCATGATGTCCATGATCTTGTCGAAAGCGCCCAACTGGGAGCCGCAGAAGAAGACCACGCCGCCGCCACGCGAGCGCAAGAATAGCCGTGGCGAGGTCGCTGATGGCGAGGTCGAGAATGAGGCCGAGATCGAGAGCGAGGCTGAGAGCGCCGCTGAGAACGAGACGCCGACTGTGGCGACCGAGCAGGTAGCGCCTGAGGTCATGGCGACCCCCGACACGGTTAGCCCTCCGGGAACGATCAGCGCGGCGGCGTCATTCGAGGAGACGGCGGGCGAGTCCGCTGCGCCAGAGCAGTAGCGCGCACACGCTCGCCAGCGCTCGCCAGGATGCGCAGCGCAGGGCCAGCGACCAATATAGCGGCGGCGCTACCCCCGGTTGGGGTAGGGCCGCCGCGCCGTGTATGTGAACCGATTCCCCTTCGCCCTGCGGGAGAGCGGGGCCATGCATGGGGTGAGGTCGCATCCAGCTATGCGGGGAGATTGGCAATCGCTTCGACTTCCAGCAGGAAATCATCCCTGACCAGGCCGCGCACCTGGACCAGCGTGCTGGCGGGGGGAGCGTCTGTGTTGATGTAGCGGTCGCGCACCTCGCGGAACGCGGGTAGCTCCGAGCGATCCACGACGAAGATCGTTAGCTTCACGACATGGCTGAAATCCGCGCCTGCGGCGGCGAGCGCGGTCTTGATATTTTCGAAGACCTGTTGTGTCTGCGCGCGAAAATCGCCGCGGCCAACCAGCGCGCCAGACGCATCGAGGGCAACCTGCCCGGACAGATAGACCGTTTGCCCGCCCAGCGCCTTCACCACGTGCGAGTAGCCCGCAGGCTGGTTGAGCGTCTCTGGCGAGAGAAATTGCAGATGCATCGGCGGTACCATCCCCATCCCCTTTCGTCTGCTGCCGTCTGCTGCCGTCTGCTGCCGTCTGGTTTCGTCAACGGGCGCTAGCCAGCATGCTTGAAGCCCGCCGCGCGCATGGTGAGCGGCTCGGCGTCGTGGCGCTGCATGCCCGCGTCTACCACGCGCCCCAGCAGCAGCGTCGAATCGCCTGCGGGCAGCTCATGCTCCACCGCGACCTCCACCCACCCAAGGGCATCGCTCAGGTAGGGCTGGCTGCTCGCCGTCTCACTCAGGGTGATGCCAGCGAGCTTGTCGGGGCTGCGCCCAAGCGTCTTGCCCAGGCGGCCAGACAACTCGCGCTGCTCGGCGCCATAGACGTTGACGACGAAGCGTTGCGCCTCACGGATCAGCGGCAGCGAGGCGGCGGTGTTATCCACCGAGAGCGCGACCAGCGGCGGATCGAAGGAGACCTGCGACAGCCAGTTCGCGGTGAAGGCGTTGCGCTGATCGCCCGCGCGCACGCTGACCGCATACAACCCATACGTGAAGAGACGGAGCGCCTCTTTCTTGACCGCGTCGTCCATGTGACCTCCTCTGACTATTGCCGCATCGCTGCGCATGCCGCGCTGAAAAGCGCCGCCGGTCGCCGTCGTCCACGCTGCGCCTGACGTTTGCTTCTGCTCCATTGTATGCACAGTATGCGCGCTGCCGGTCTGCGCTGCGCACTTGACCCATTCAACGCTACCGTGGCATACTATATCCGAGTGGGCAAGTCAGAATTAGGGCTACTCACCAGGACGCGCACAGCCCGCGCCTTCCATATTCTTCTGGAACGCGCAAGCCGCGAGCCGGACAGGGCGACGCGCCAGTAATCTCTCCCAGGATCACATCGATCCGAGGACACGAAGAACCCACCGGGGAGGAATACACGTGAGCGCGGACACAACCGTCACGGATACAACCGTCAGCCTTGAGCAAGATGAATACGATGCCAAGTACGGCTTTAGCAAGGCCGAGAATTACGTCTTCAAGGCGCGCAAGGGGCTGTCGCACGAAATCGTCGAAGAGATTTCGCAGATGAAGGGCGAGCCGCAATGGATGCGCGACTTCCGCCACAAGTCACTCGACGCCTTCTACAAGCGGCCCATGCCCACCTGGGGCGCTGACCTCAGCGAGATTGACTTCGACGAAATCTTCTATTACATCAAGCCAACCCAGCAGGCTGGCGCGACGTGGGAAGACCTGCCCGTCGAGATCAAGGATACGTTCGAGCAGTTGGGCATCCCGGAGGCCGAGCGCAAGTACCTCGCCGGCGTGGGCGCGCAATACGAGTCTGAGGTCATCTACCACAAGGTGCGCGAGGACCTGGAGAAGCTGGGCGTCATCTTCGTGGACCCCGGCACGGCGCTGCGCGAGCATGAGGACCTCTTCCGCAAGTACTTCGCGACGGTGATCCCGCCGAATGACAACAAGTTCGCCGCGCTCAACAGCGCCGTCTGGAGCGGTGGCAGCTTCATCTACGTCCCGAAGGGCGTGCGGATCGAGATTCCGCTTCAGGCCTACTTCCGCATCAATGCGAAGAATATGGGCCAGTTCGAGCGCACGCTGATCATCGCCGACGAAGACAGCTACGTACATTATGTCGAGGGCTGCACGGCGCCGACCTATAGCTCCGACAGCCTGCATAGCGCGGTGGTGGAGATCATCGTCCACAAGGGCGCGCGTGTGCGCTACACCACGATCCAGAACTGGTCGAAGAACGTCTACAACCTCGTCACCAAGCGCGCCGTAGCCTATGAGGGCGCGACGATGGAATGGGTAGATGGCAATCTTGGATCCAAGATCACCATGAAGTATCCCGCCGTCTGGCTGATGGAGCCACATGCGCGCGGCGAGGTGCTGTCGGTGGCGATGGCCAGCACGGGCCAGCACCTGGATGCGGGCGGCAAGGTCGTGCATATCGCGCCCGATACCTCCTCGCAGATCGTCTCGAAGTCCATCTCGAAGGGGTCGGGCCGGTCCAGCTATCGCGGCCTGCTCAAGGTGCAGAAGGGCGCCACGCGCGTCAAGTCAAACGTGCGCTGCGATGCGTTGCTGCTAGACGAAGCGAGCCGCACCGACACCTATCCCTACATCGAGATCGAGGAGGAGGATGTCGAGGTTGGCCACGAGGCGACCGTCTCCAAGGTTGGTGAGGAGCAGTTGTTCTATCTCATGAGTCGCGGGCTGACCGAGAGCGAGGCCTACACCATGATCGTGAGCGGCTTCATCGAGCCAATCGCCAAGGAGCTTCCGCTGGAGTACGCGGTGGAGTTGAACCGACTGATTCAGCTCGAGATGTCTGGCTCCGTCGGTTGATCGGCGCCGCGTCACACGCGGACCCCTTCGATCCCTGAGCGATGCCGAGCGCCAGCGAGACGCCATCCACAGAAGCCTCTCCGATGGGGAGACTTCCAGCGGCGAGAGACGCACGAACACGGAGCGGAGCAGCGCAATGCTGCTCCGTTTTGTGTGGGCCGCGACCTCACCCCCTGGCCCCCTCTCCCACGGGGAGAGGGGGAAGCAGAACTCCGAACTCCCCTCTCCCGCTGCGGCGGGGGAGGGGCTGGGGGAGGGGGCGCACGCGCCGCAGAACACACTTGACCGGTGAGTGAAGACTGAGAACTGATAGAAACGAGGCCAGAGACGATGACAGCGCCTGTCGCGCGGCGAGGCTTCAGCCAGGAAGCCCTCGATGAACTGATCGCGCGCCGCGATGAACCTGAATGGATGCGTCAGCGGCGACGCGACGCTTGGACCGTGTTTCAGGCGACGCCGATGCCCACCCGCCAGGATGAGGAGTGGCGCCGCACCGACCTGCGCCGCCTGAAGCTCGACGATTTCGAGCCAGTGGCCGCAGGCGCGCCCACGTCGGGTACGCTCGTGCCGCCCGCTGAGCGCAACGAGACCTTCGCGGGCTTCCTGGGTCTGCGCAATGCGCAGCCTATAGAGTATCGGTTCAGCGACGAGGCGAAGGCGCGCGGCGTCATCTTCTGCGACATGGTGACGGCGGTGCGCGAGCATGGCGATTTGGTGCGCGAGTACTTCATGACGCAGGTGGTCAAGCCAGCGGACTCAAAGTTCAGCGCGCTGCATGGCGCCTTCTGGGATAACGGCGTCTTCGTTTATGTGCCGCGCGGCGTCGCACTGGAGCAGCCGCTGCGCGCCATCATCAGCGCCGAGATGCGGGGCAAGTCGAGTGTGTCGCACACGCTCATCATCATGGATGAGGGCAGCGAGGCCATTTTCGCCGAAGACTTCATCTCGCCAGACGAGGACGATGGCCAGGGCTTCAGCAGCCGCGTGCTGGAGATCATCGCACGGCAGGGCGCCAAGCTGCGCTACATCGGCACGCAGCGCTGGGGGCGCACGGTCTACGACTTCCACACGGAGCGCGCGCTCCTCGGCTCCGACACTGAGGTGACGGTTCAGACGATTGAGCTAGGGAGCAAGCTCTCCAAGGGGCGTGTCGAGACGGTCTTGCAGGGCAACGGCGTGCATGCCAAGCTGCTGGGCCTCTACATCGAAGATGGCAAGCAGCATCTCGACCGCTACACGCTGCAAGACCACGTCGGCGCCAATGGTGTCAGCGATCTGCTCTTCAAGGGCGTGCTGACGGATGAGGCGCGCTCGGTCTTCTCCGGCATGATTCGGGTCTACCCGACCGGCAAGGGCACGGCGGCCTATCAGCAGAACCGCAACCTGTTGCTCAGTCGCCACGCGCGGGCCGACTCGATCCCGAATCTGGAGATTGGCGCGAACGACATCATCGGGTGCAGCCACGGCGCAACGGTCGGCAAGGTGGATGAGGAGCAGCTCTTCTACCTGATGTGCCGTGGCCTC
>JAICSR010000352.1 GCA_025936795.1 Ktedonobacterales bacterium
GACCCCTACGAACGCGTTCTGCTGATGGCCTGCGGCGCGGCAGCCGCCTGGGGCGACGAGCGTGCGATTCCCGCGCTGCAACGGCTGGTTAGCGGCTCGCCGGACGAGCGCATCGTACGAACCGCGCGCGAGGCCATCGCCGCGATTCAGCGTGGCGACGCGCCACGTGACGAGACTCGTCACCTGCGCGCCGACCTCGACACGCTGCGTGAGGATAACCGCAAGCTGCGCGAGCGCCTCGACGCGCTGGAGACGCACGCTGGCGCCGCGAATGGCCACAAGCCTGCGGAGTAGGCCAGCCTCCCCCCAACCCCCTCCCCCGCTGCGGCGGGAGAGGGGCTTTTCGCGTCTTCTCGGCGTCAGATCAGCCAGAATGAGCAGCCAGGCTGGCATTGATGTCGGCGATGGCCTGCGCGTTGTCGTGGAAGAGAATGGCGTGCATACCATACGCTGCGGCGGCAGCGATGTTCCGCTCCACATCGTCGAGGAACACGACCTCGTCTGGTCGGACGCCCAGCCGCTCACAAGCTATTGCATAGATGCGCTGGTCCGGCTTGGCGACCCCTTCCTCATGTGAATAGATGATGCGCTCAACAATCTCGCTGAAATGAAAGCGCTGCTCTTCTTCACGGCGCGCGCCGTCACCGCTATTGCTCAGGAGCGCCGTCCGATAGCGTGGGCGCAGACTGCCGAGATAGGCGGCAAGCTCCGGATTGGGATTGCCACAGTAGATGTCCCAGAAGTCCTGCATGAATTCGTCAATCTGCGCCTGATCCCAGCCAGTGACCTGGTGAAACGCTTCGATCCACTGCGCTTCTGTGCGTGCGCCAATCAAATCATCCTTGCTCGTGCGCTTCTGTCGCCTGTCAATCTCCATCAGAAGTCTGTCCATCTCACCCGCTGGCATGCCGAGGCGCGCATCCCAGCGGGCCATCATCTCCGGGTAGAGCCTGGTGGGATCGCCACCATCGGGAACCACTTCGAGGATGCCGCCAATGTCAAAAATCACCACACGAATCGCCATGTCCAACTCCCTCACATCCACACATCCAACATGCGCAGGCGCGCCAATCGCTGCCTGCCACCGTAGTATATCAAGCGATGACCACGGGGCCATGTCCTCATGCGCAGGTGAACCGCCGTCTACGATGCGACTTCCGATTCAACGCGACAGGTGAGGGCGCCCGGCGCGCAGGCCAGCGTCAGGCGGTCGCCATCCATGTTCCAGGGCGCGGCGAGCGTAGCGTGCGCGTCGTAGCCAAGAGGCGCGGCGAGGTGAAAGCGCTGGCCATCGCTAGCGACGAGCGTGATCGGCTGGCCGCGCCCGATGATCCCACAGGCGAAGGTGTAGGCGCGCTGGGCAGACCACTGCGCGGCGGGAATCGTGTAGTCCTCGGCGCTGGGCCACGGATGCGTAGTAGGCTGCGCCAGGTTCTGCGGCATGGGGACGAGCGCCGCGCCACGCAGGCCAGCCAGCGCCTGTGTCATCAGCTTGCCTGCCAGCGTGGCGAGGCGCAGCTCCAGCGCCTCCTCGGTCTCGCCCTCGGCCAGCGTGACGCGCGACCGTACAAGGATTGGGCCAGTGTCGAGGTCGTCGTCCATCAGGTGGATAGTGACGCCAGCGACGGTCGCGCCCGCGTGGAAGGTCCAGAAGAGCGGGTCGGGGCCGCGATTGTCGGGCAGCAGCGAGGGATGCGCGTTGAGGCAGCCCAGGCGCGGCAGACGCAACAGCGCGGGCGGCAACCGCCGCGTGAAGCAGGCGACGCAGATGGCGTCCGGCGCACAGGCGGCCAGCGCGTCGAGCGTCGCCGGGTCAGCCAGCCGCGCGACACTGAGCAGCGGCGCCCCACGCTCGGCGGCGAGATCGAGCAGGCTGCGTGCGGGGGGTGTGGCTCCGGCCAGTGGTAGCGCACGGCGCGCGGGGTGGCGCGCGGGTGGCTCCAGCCGGGTGAAGGGCGCGTCTCCATCCACCAGCGCGAGGCCGGGCTGCGCGGGTGTGACGACTGCGCGCAGATCAACGCCCGCGCGCAGTAGCGCCTCCAGCGGCAGCCGCGAGAAGACGCCACCCATGCCGAAGAAAACGACACGCAGGCCATCCAGGCGGGCAGGCGACTCCACAGACGCTCCTTTCTCCTCAGCGCGGTCGCTCACTGCGCCATCGCTTGCAGCAGGCGGGCGCTGGCCAGGCAGTCGCCGAGCGCGCGGTGGGCGTGGTCGTGCAAAATGCCCATCTGGGCGCAGGCGGCGCCCAGCTTGTGGCTGCGATAGCCGCCGCTCGCCATGCGCTCGCCGCGGTAGCGCGCATAGGCGCGCATCAGGCAGTCGGAGCCGACGGGCGACCAGTCCATGCCACAGTGGCGCTGGATATTCTGCCGCAGCATGCGGATGTCGAAGGGCGCGTTGTAGGCGATGACGCCCCGCGCGCCGAGCTGGCTGGCGAGCGCCTGCTCCCACGCGAGCCGGAAGGGTGGGCTACCGACCAGCATGCCTTCGCTGATGCCCGTGAGGCGCGTAATCTCCAGCGGAATGCGCCGACCGGGCTGGATTAGGCAGTCAATCAGCGTCTCGCCGCGCGGGGTCACGGCGGCGACCTCGATGATCTCAGCCCCAGCGCCAAAACCGGTCGTCTCAGTATCGAGAATCATCCAGCGCTCATCGGCGGCGAGGATGCGCTGCGCCCAGCGCCGCATGCGCGTGCGCCCTGATTCCGCCTGTGTCGCCGTGGGCGACCCACCGTACGCCGTGCGGCGAATCCAGGCCTCGATGCGCCGCGAAATCTCCTCCTGATCGTCCATGCCGCCCTCCCTCGCTCCAGCCCTGCCCGTGGGGAATCGGGCTGAGCGAGCGTCGCCGCCACGCGCCGTCCAGATGGGCGCGCGGATTGCGCCTCGTGGTGTCCCTGTACGGTATACTATACGCAGGCGCTGCGGCGCGAACGGCGACGAGTTGAGGAGGTAGCAGCATGATACGGATGGTGACGTGCGCGAAGTTGAAGCGGCGGCTGCCGGGCCTGGCCAGGCCACCGATGCCGGGCGAGTTTGGCCAGCGCATCTACGACAATATCTCGCAGCAGGCCTGGGAGATGTGGCAGGAGCACTCGCGCCTGCTCATCAATCACTATGGGCTGAATCTGGCCGACCCTGATTCGCGGCAGATTCTGCGGCAGGAGATGGAGCGTTTCCTCTTCAGCGAAGACGAGGAGAAGCCCGAAGGCTGGGAGCCAGAGGCGCAGAGCGGCGCCAAGGGCAAGGGCGCGCCCGCCGCCGCCCCACAAAAGAAGTAGGCGGCGCACACCCCGTTCTCATCGAACATACCCAGGATACGTCATGCTCACCACCTCAATCCTCCGCGCGCCCGGCGCCATTGCGCTGGTGGCATGCTATGAGCTTGGCCACCAGCCGCTGAGCCTGGCCTCACCGCTGGCCACCCTGCGCGGCGCTGGCTTCGCGCCGCTGGCGATTGACACCTCCGTCGAGACGCTGGACGACGCGACGCTGCGCGCGGCGCGACTGATCGCGATCTCCGTGCCGATGCACACGGCGCTGCGGCTGGGCGCCCAGGTCGCCGCGCGTGCACGCGCAGTGAACCCCGCCGCCGCCATCGTCTTCTACGGTCTCTATGCCTCGCTCAACGCCGACTACCTGCTGCGCGCCCACGCCGACGCCATCATTGGCGGCGAGTACGAGCACGCGCTACTGGCGCTGGCCGAGGCGCTCGACGCCGGAGCCGCACGCGAGACGCTGGCGATCCCCGGCGTGCGCACCCGCCAGACGGACGCGGCGCCTGTGCTGCAGCGGCTGCCTTTCAGCGCGCCCGCCCGCGAGAGCCTGCCCGCGCTGCGCAGCTACGCCCATCTGGTGCGCGGCGATGCAGTGATTCCGGCGGGCTACGTGGAGGCGACGCGCGGCTGTCTGCATACCTGCCTGCACTGTCCCATCACGCCGGTCTACGGCGGGCGTTTCTTTGTCGTGCCACGCGCAGTCGTGCTTGAGGATATTCGCGCGCAGGTAGCGGCGGGCGCAGGCCACATCACCTTTGGCGATCCCGATTTCCTGAATGGACCAGGGCACGCGCTGGCGATTACGCGGGCGCTGCATGCCGAGTTCCCGACCGTTACGTTCGATGCGACGATCAAGGTCGAGCACATCCTGGAGCGCCGTGAGATCATCGCCGAGCTAGGGACGCTGGGCTGCGCATTCATCGTTTCGGCGGTCGAGTCGCTCAGCCCGCGTGTGCTGGCGCATCTGGCGAAGGGACACACGCGCGCCGATGTCGAGCAGGCGCTGCGCATCGTAGACGCGGCGGGCATTCCCATCCGCCCGACGTTCGTCGCCTTCACTCCCTGGACCACTGCGGAGGACTACCTCGAACTGCTCGACTTCGTGGAGGAGCAA
>JAICSR010000477.1 GCA_025936795.1 Ktedonobacterales bacterium
CAGATCGAGGCGGAGCTGTCGAGCGGGCGCATCTCATGGCCGTTCTACATCGCCTTTGGCCAGAAGCCGCGCTAAGTCCGATGGGCAGGCTGCGGCGCGGACGCCGCGCCGCAGAAAGCTGGCTGTAGCGCGGCGCCACGCGATGGCACGGGAAAGCTGCTTCGCGCATGCACGTCTGCGGCGCTATCAGGGCGATTGAAGCGGATGGGTGGTATCTTGTCGCTATGCGAGGCGCAGAGCGCAAAGGCATTCCACCAGGAACGGATGCCAGTAGCTTTTGGCACAGGCCAGAGTATTCGCCTCAACAGGGGGACTCCCGTGCAGTTTAGCTTCAAACCGATGCGAGAAGAGCAGGCTCGGCAAATTGCTGCATGGCATTACCCTGCTCCTTACAATTTCTATGACCTGGACGAGGATCCCGAGGATTTAGCGGAGTGGCTTGATCCGCAGAGCTGGCGAGAACCGCATTACGCCGTTTTCGACGCGGAGAACAATCTCGTCGGTTTTTTCTCCTTTCGCCAGGATGCGCAAGATGAGCAAATGGTCGAAATCGGGCTGGGCTTGCGGCCCGATTTGACAGGCAAAGGCTTGGGGTTCGCCTTGCTCACGGCCGGTCTGAGCTTTGGCCAAGCCCAATTTCCAGCGGGGAAATGGAGGTTGAGGGTGGCGACTTTTAACCAACGCGCTATTCGTGTGTACGAGCGCGCTGGTTTCCTCCCTCTCACCACATTTCCGCAGCGCACCAATGGAGCAGTCTATGAATTTCTGCGGATGGTTCGAACTACCAACCAACGAGATAGCACAAGATAGCTCGAGTCGCCGTCTCCCATTACGCACAGTGAGACGCGCCTGACATCTGCGGTGGCACTCAAAGCGGGAGGGATCAGCGCATGGCGAGCAGTGTGATCGAGTTGCAGGGGCATATCATTGACTCGCTGATCTTGCCGCGTGTCTGGGGCGCCATCGAGGATGCGGGCGCACACTTCCATGTGCTGGAGATGCGTGTCGGGCAGAGCGAACTGGAGGAGAGCTACATCCGGCTGGAGGTCAGCGCGGAGAGCGATGAGCGCCTGAGTGAGCTGCTCGGCGAACTCCAGCGTTTCGGCGCCACACCGTTCATCGAGCGCGATGCGCGCCTGGAGCCAGCGCCACAGTCCGGCGTGCTGCCCGACGACTTCTACTCGACATCGAGCCTGCCTACCTTCGTGCGCGTCAACGGCGTGTGGGTCGAGGTCGAGCAGATCGAGATGGATGTGGCGATTGTCGTGGACCGCGAGCACGGCGTGGCGCGTGGCTGCCCGATGCACGAGGCGCGCGTGGGCGATGCGGTGGTGGTGGGCTACGACGGCGTGCGCGTCGAGCCGCTGGAGCGCCCGCGCCAGCGCGAGGGGTTCGCCTTCATGCAGAGCGCCGTCTCGTCTGAGCGCGCCAAGTCGCTGGCCATCGCCGAGGTGGCCCAGGCGATGCGCGGCGCCCGCGAACATGGCGGCAAGACGCTCTTCGTGCTGGGGCCAGCGATTGTGCATACGGCGGCGCGCCAGCACATCGCCTCGCTGATTCGCAAAGGCTACATCCAGGTGATCTTCGGCGGCAACGCCATCGTCGCGCATGATGTGGAGGCGGCGATGTTCGGCACCTCGCTTGGCGTGGAGCTGACAACCGGCCAGCCCGTCGAGCATGGCCACCGCAACCACCTGCGCGCCATCAACACGGTGCGCGCCACTGGTTCGCTGGAGGAGGCGCACAAGCGCGGCCTGCTGGGCAATGGCATCATCGCTTCGGCGCTGGAGGGTGGCGTCGAGGTTGTGCTGGCGGGGTCCATCCGCGATGATGGCCCGATGCCTGGCGTCATCACCGATAGCGTGCAGGCGCAGGGGCGCATGCGTCAGGCCTGCCGGGGCGTGGAAGTGTGCGTGATGGCCGCCTCGATGCTCCACGGCATCGCCACCACCAATATGCTGCCCGCCACCGTCAAATGCGTCGCGGTAGACATCAACCCCGCCGTCGTCACGAAGCTGGCCGACCGTGGCGCGACGCTGGCGATGGGCCTCGTCACCGACATCGAACTCTTCCTGCGCGAACTGGACGCCGCGCTCTAGCCGGAGCGCATCAGCCCTTCAGGCTGCGTCTACGGCCCTCCGTCTCCCCTCGCCCGCTGGGAGAGGGGCCGGGGGTGAGGGTTCTAGCGCTGCCGATCTTCGTAGTGGACGCCCGCGATGCCCAGCGCCTCGCGTGCGATGCCCCAGGCGACGCCCAGCGCGATCACTTCGATGATGACTATCATGCTGATCCAGAGCCAGAGAAAGCCGTACTGAATCGCCTTCGAGTAGACCAGAATCATGAAGAAGATGACGGCGGGGGCGATGGGCAGCGAGAGGCAGAGCAGCGTGACCACTACACGATAGAATCCATCGAGCAGCGGCTGCTGGAAGTTCTTCGGCGACTTATATTCCTGGCCAGGCTTGGCGTGCGGAATCTTGACGAAGCGCTCGTCGTCCTGTGTGACGACCTCTGGGGTAGATTGTGTATCTGCACTCATCGTTGTCATCCTCACAGCGCCAGGGGAGTGCGGCGGTCGTCTGCGGCCACCGGAGCCTCGCGCCCTAGCATAGAGTGTAGGCCAGCCCAGCAGCCACGTCAAGCGCTGCCGCTGGCAAGTCTGTGCCTGTGTAGCGCCAGCGTGCCGCAGAAGCACAACAACGCTTTCTTGAAAGGTAGAGATACAGGTGATGCAAAAGACTATAATCAGGTAGCGCTTATCTTCTCACGTCCATAACGTGATGGCCAAGGAAAAGGAGGAAACCATGGCTCTCCCTGC
>JAICSR010000052.1 GCA_025936795.1 Ktedonobacterales bacterium
ACTGGCGCGGGCGAGTCGGTGACGATGATCGCGCGCGGATGCGCCAGTCGTAGCACGTCGCCCAGCGGCCCACTGAGGTCGAGCGGCGCCCCACGCGCGGCGGCCACCACCACGACATCGCTGCCCAGCGGTTCGCCAGCGCCAGCCAGCGCATCGAGCGCGTAGGCGTCCGCCGCGCCGAGCAGCAACACGCTCAGCCCGGGCGTCTCCAGCCGTAAGATGGCGTCATCGCTGGCGGTGGTATCGCCCTCATTCGGCGGATAGAGCGTCTGTGGCGGCCCCAGCGCGGTCAGCGTCGTGGCGCCGTCCACGTGCAGCGCGTCATCGGCGCGAAACTGCTGGCGTGTAGCGCCCGCGCGGCGCATTGCATCGAGATACGCCAGATATTCGGGGCCAGGGTGCGGCGTTCCAGCGTCGAGCGCATGGGCGATGGTATAGTGGCTGGCGGCGTCTTCGAGGCCGCGCGCATCGCCCGCTCGCACATCGGTCAGCGCCACCACATCGAGTGAGCGCTGCCAGAAGGGCAGGCGACTGGCCAGCGCCGTCTCCAGCGTTGGCCCAGAGGGACCGCCATCCATCAGCAGCGTGGCGCCATCGGGCAGACGCAACAGGATCGCCGCGCCACCTGGCCCGACATCGAGCACATCGAGGCGCGCGTTCTGGCGGGCGGCCAGTGCGGGCGTGGTCGCCCCCAGCGAGCCGAGCAGCGCCAGCCCCAGCGTGATCGCCAGCGCCCGCCCCACCAGCGGATGGCGCGCATGACGGCGCTGGCCATCGCTCAGCGCGCTGCGGGTTGCCTTCGCCAGCCGAGGCGCCAGCGCAAGGATGATTGCCGCCAGCGCGGCATAGTAGACCGCCGCGAGCAGCGCGGGCGCGGGTGGCGCCTGCAACGCGGCCAGCGGAATCGAGGCGCAGGTCGCTATCGCCGCATTCACCCACCAGAGCAGCGGCCAGACGATCCACGCGAGCGCCAGCGCCAGCAGCGACCAACCCAGCGCCGCCACAAGCGCCAGCAGCCCGCCGAGCGCCAACAGCGGCGCCAGCAGCGGCACCGTGAGCAGATTGGCCAGCGGCGCGACGAGCGAGACGACATGGAAGGTCAGGGCCAGTGTCGGTAGGGTCGCCACCTGCGCCGCCAGTGTGACGGCCAGCGACTCTGCGACCGTCTGCGCAGCGGTCAGCCGCGCGAAACGTCCCAGCGGACGCAGCAGCGCCTGCTGCAGCGCGGGCGTGAGCAGTGGCAGCGCGAAGGTGGCCAGCACAGTCAACTGAAAGCCCGCGTCATAGAGCAGCGTCGGCTCGATCAGGGTCATCACGAGGGTGGCAAGCGCGAGCGCCGTGTAGACGTTGTAGACGCGGCCCAGCGCCGGGGCCAGCGCCAGCAATGCTCCCATGATGGCCGCGCGAATCGCGGCAGGTCCGCCGCCACCCAGCGCCGCGTAGACGCCGACCGCCAGCAGCGCCGCAACCGTGCGCGGCCAGACGCCCAGCCGCCGCGCTGCCCGACTGGCGAACTCCGCGAGCAGCGAGACTTTCAGCCCGGCGGGAACGACCAGGTGAATCGTGCCGGTGTTGACGAAGAGCGGCAGGCGCGCTCGCAGCGCCGGAGACTTCAGTCCCAGCAGGATGCCGATCAGCAGCGCCGCCTCTGGCTCTGGCAGCGACCGCTCGATGGCCTGCGCCAGCGCCACGCGCAGTTGGAAGAGCGTCGCCAGCGGCGCCCAGCCACCACCACGCGCGCTGATGCTCACACGCGCCGAGGACATACGCGCGGTGACACTGGTAGGCGCGCCGCCTCCGCTGATGGGCTTCAGGGCGCCGGTCAGCGTCACACTATCGCCATACGCGGGCGAGAACCAGTCGTTAGGGCCGTAGACCGTCGCCTCGATACGTCCCGTCGCAGGGGCAGGATCGCGAGCGCCTGCGACGGTGACAGCGCTCACCTGCACGGTCAGCAGGCGGTAGCCATCGCGCTCGTCGGGCTGGTCTACCACCTGCCCAACCACTTGCGCTTGCGCGCCTGTGGCGAAACGCGCCACATTCAGCGGGTCGCGTGCGGGATTGCTCCAGGCGGCGCGCGCCGCGCCCAGACCAATCCAGAAGATCAGCGCACCCAGCGCCAGCGTCAATCGGGTGATGCGCCAGACGTGCGGGGTGAGCGACCGTCGTCGCGCGGCCAACGCTGCGCCGCCAGCGAGCGCGAGGCCCGCAGCGCCTAGCGTCAGCCACGCAAGCGGCGCAGCGAGCGCCAGCGCGCCCAGGCTACTCAGCCCATCGCCCAGCAACCATGCGCCGACGAAAATGACCAGCGCATAGCCGCGAAAGATCGGTCGCGTCTGCGTTGAGGCTGCCACGAGCGCAGGAGCGGGCGCCTGTTGCGTCATGTCGTCGCCCCCTCTCCGCTCAGATGCTCACAACGTCCGCGCGTGGCTCAGTCGCGCCTCGCCAGCTCTCGCTCAATGCGCTCTGCCTGCTCGACGGCCTCGCGCTGGGCGCCCTGGCGCTGGCGGCGAGCCACGAGGAAGAAGTAGGCGAGGTGCGCGCCGACGACGAGCAGGCCGAAGAGCAGCTCCCAGAAGAACGGCGCGCTGAAGCCCAGCGCTGGCTCAGGCGTGTAGGGAACTGAGACGTTGGCAAGGATGCTATAGAGCTGGCGCGCCTCGCCAACAGCCCCCGCCACGCTGAGGCCGCACAGCAGGGCAATCGTCCAGGCGATCAGTGGCGCGCCGCCCGCCAGCGTAGCTGCATGCGGACGTTTGCGCAGCCGCCAGCGAAACGCCAGCTCGATCTCCGGCGCCGCGCGTCGCAGCCGCTGGATGTAGAACTCCTTGATGACGCCCATCGCCAGGATGCCTTCACGGTACTCCTGCTCCAGGCCGAGGAAGCGCGCGAAGAAGGCAAAGCTGAAGAGCGCGAAGATCACCAGGGCCGTGATGGCGATGATGCTGACGGTCGGACGCGCGGCCCCCGCATTGGCGTTGCCCAGCACGCCGAGGCCCGTCGCCAGCGCGCCCGTCGCCAGCAAGTAGAGGTTGATGAGGGCGGCGCTATCTTCACGCGCCTGATAGGCGCTGACCCCCGCGTAGCTGAACTCTTCGAGCAGAATGCTCTCCGCGCGTAGTTCCTGGCCCGTCGCCTGGTCCGCCGCCTGGCCTGCTGTGCGCTCAGGCGCCTCCAGGAACGGCGCGGACTGCTGGAATGGGAGGTTGAGTGGGTCGAACGTCATGCCAACTCCTTGCCGATCAGCCGGATGCAGACGCGGCTGCGCTACTTCGCCTCCAACTCTGCGAGTAGCTTCGCATCGTCTGTTCGCTCGCGTAGCGCTTTGAGCGTCGCGTCGCATTCGGCGCGCTTGAGTCTGCCCTTGAGACCCGCCCAGACCTCGGCGACCGCGATGCCACTATTTGACGCGGCGCGCAGCGTTTGCGCCGCTTCGCGTACACGGTCGAAGGCGCGCGTGTAGCGCCAGGCGAAGAGCAGCAGCGCCAGGATCAGCGTGACCACGGCGAGCAGCCAGGGCAGCGCGGCGGCCAGCGCTGAGCCAGCGCCAATCACGCCGGGCAGCCAGAGCGTCGCGCTGACGAGCGCAACCCCCGCGAAGCAAATGGAAGCCAGCGCCGCGACGGTTCCGCAGACGACGGCGGTGGTGCTGGTGCGCTTCTCACCCATCGGCAGCGTTTTGAGCCGCCAGTAGAAGGGATTGACGGCGCCGGGCGCGTTGAGGTCAAACGCGTGGATGTAGTGTTCCTTGATGAGCGTCATTGCCAGCGCGCTCTCGCGCCAGGCCTGCCGCAGCCGAATCAGCTTGATGAAGAACGCGATCCCCATCATGCCAGCCACCAGCAGCAGCGCGATGGCGAGTTCGCCCGCGTACGACTTCAGGCCCCCACCAAGCTGATAGACGGCGGCCAGCCCAGAGCCGAGCACGCCGATCAGCAGCAGGTAGAGATTGAACATGCGGGCGCGATCTTCTTGCGCCTGATAGGCCGTGACGCTGGCGTAGTTGAACTCCTCCAGCAGCATGTTCTCCAGTCGCAGCGAGGAGTCGCGCGCTGGGGCGTTCGGCGCCTCAGTCGCCGTTTCAGCCGTCGCTCGAAACGTCGCATCCCGTCCAAAAGGCATGTTCTCGATGTCGCGTGGCATACTGGCGTCCTCCAGGCTCTCGCGGCTCCTGCGCTCGGCGCGCATCGCAGACGAGTCGAGGCGACTATAGCATAGCCAGCCGCCAGCGTGAAGCCTGGAGTTTCACAGCACATCCAGTGCTATCGTTTTGACACTCCCCCGGCTTAAAGCAGGGGGGATTCTCGGTTCGTCCCCGCAGGCTACCCCGCGAGTCCCCGAAGGGCCTGCCCGGCCCATTGGATGTTTCTGGCCGCATTCTCGTCGCGGTCTAAAACCAGCCCGCAAGAGGTGCAGACATGGGTGCGCACACTCAAACTCTTGGGGATGCGCGCCCCACAGCCGCTACAGTCTTGGCTGGTATAGGCGGGTGACACGGCGACAACCCGACGCCCGGCGCATGCTGCCGTGGCTTCGAGGATGGAACGGAATTGCGCCCAACCCGCATCGCTGATGCTCTTGGCGAGGTGGTGATTCCGTACCATGTTGGCGACCCGCAAGTCTTCGAGATAGATCGTGTCGTACTGGCGCAACAATGCCAGCGCGGTTTTGTGTTGGAAATCGGCACCGTCTGATGTGCGCGTTGAAGGAGTCTGACCGCCTTGCTACGGCGCTTGCTGCCGCTCTTGCGCTTGGAGACGCGCCGCTGCGCCTTCTTCAGCTGCTTCTCACCGCGCCGATGCAGCCGTGGGTTCTCTACCACCTCGCCATCTGCCGTGATATGGCAACACAGCTCGCAAGGCGAGAGGGGCATTCATCCCCCGCTTAAAAGACGGGGGCTTTCTGGCACATCTCTGTAAGTACACGCGCTTGATGCCGAAGCGGTCGGCCAGCAATCCCGCCATCGGCGTTACGATCCCAATTGCCAGCACGAAACCGCTGATGACCCACTGTACCTGGCCGATGCTTCCCCGCCATTCGACGCGAAGACCGTTCGCAAGGTGGGCAGCGCCACATTGACCAACGTCGCGTCCATGATGACCATAAACGTGCCGAAGATGACCGAAGCAACTACCTGCCATTTATAGGCCCAGGATTTCATAGGAATACTCCTGCATGAGTTCGGGAATGTGTGGAGGAACAAGATAGCGGCTATGGAGCTGGAACGGGCTTCGTTGTGTCGCGCGATGACTCGCTTACGCCAAAGCGCAGGCGCTTTCTCAACTCAAGATCTTCTCCCAAAACAAGTCCTGCCACTATCAGCGCGGTGGTCAGCAAGAAGAAGATGAGCTCCTCCAGCGGCAGCACGCCGCCCACGAGCGCGCCGAGCGACTGCCGCAGAGCGATTGTCCAGATGCCCGCATGGATCGCCACAGCGTCTGCCGCAGCCAGATACCCCACCGCAGGAAGCAGCGCCGCCAGGAGCAGCCAGCGCCGCCTCCACAGCAGGTCGGCGCCCAGCCCCAGTTGCAGCGCCAGTGGTGGCAGCGCCCAGGCCAACTCCCAGCCCAGATATGTTCCCGCTCGCCATCCGCGCAGGAGTATGACAAGCGACGTAAGCCAGAGAACACCTACCGCCACAACGGCGACCCAGCGAGTGATTGGGGCGCCAGAGATGGGGGCGAGATGGGCGCGTGCCCGCGCGACATCGCGTGTATCACGCCTGCCTGGCATGATGCGCGGCGTCAGCCAGAAGACCCATAGCCCGACGAGGAGCGTCTGTAGTGGAAAGAAGAGGATCTCTTCGAGCGGAATCTGGCCCAGCGTTATCCCGCTCACCCGCGACGGATCATACGACCAGACGCCCTGGGCGATCAGATGATTGTCCCAGGGAATGGTATATAGCATCGCCACGACAACAAGCCCCGCCAGCAGCAGACGCCGGCTCACACCGCGCACGCCCTGCTCGCGCTTCTCAGTTGGCCCAGCCGCACGCCGATCCCGCTGATCCCGCTGATCCCGTAGAGTCAGCAGGATGAGTCCCGTAATCGGCGGGAGCAGAAAGAGCGCTAGAAATTGTCCGTAGGTCAGGCTAGTCATGGGGTAGCCTCGATCTCAGTCACCAGCGCCTCACCTACTATGCCAGGCGCCCTGTTCGTCGCGCCTGGCATCGCCGCAGACCCGCCAATCAGGTTTTCGGCGATGATCGCCGACGACAACACCCCCGGCAGGCCCGCCCCTGGATGCGTTCCCGCGCCCACGAAATACAGGTTGTCAAAATCCTCCGAGCGATTGTGGGGCCGAAACCAGGCTGACTGCCTCAACGTCGGCTGAAAGGAGAACGCCGCCCCCAGATAGCTGTTGAGTTCATGCTCAAAGTGGCGTGGGTCAATGAAATGCTCTGCGATAATGTTGCTAGAGAGATCAGGTAAGTAGCGCTCCTCCAGAAAGCGCACAATTGCGTCCCGGTAGGGGCGTGCGCTGGCTTCCCAGTCAACCGCCCCTCCCAGATGCGGAACCGGCGCGAGGACGTAAAACGCTTCGCATCCCTCCGGCGCCACCGAGGGATCGGTCAGGCTGGGCATGTGGAGATAGAGCGAGAAGTCCTCTGCCAACACCTTCCGCGCGAAGATGTCGTCGAGCAAGCCCCGATAACGCTTGCCCAGCAGGATATTGTGATGCGCCAGTCCTGAGTCCGCATAGCGCCGCTTTGTGCCGAAATAGAGCACAAACAGCGACATGCCATACCTCATCCGCTCGAATCGCTGATTCGAATTCCGTCGCCTGTAGTGGGCAGGGATGAGGTTGCGATAGGTAAACGCAACGTCCGCGTTGGAGACGACAATGTCGGCGGCCACCTGCTTCCCCGTCGCCAGGCGCACCCCCCGCACCCGCCGCTTTTCCGCCAGAATCTCCGCCACCGGGCTGCTAAGATGTATCCTGCCCCCCAGCTCGCCCAGCAGCTTGCCCATCGCCTCGACAATCGCTCCAGTTCCTCCCAGCGCGTAGTGGACACCCCACTCTCGCTCCAGGTAGTGAATCATCGCGTAGATAGACGGCGCATCAAACGGATTACCGCCGATCAGCAGCGGATGAAACGAGAAGACCTGGAGCAGAAACTCATCCTGGACGTACTGCGAGACATAGCGATAAACGCTCTTGTACGACTGCATCCTGATGAGATCGGGCGCGACCTTCACCATGTCTGTCCAGTGCAAGAACGGCTTGTCCGCCAGTTCGACGAACCCCTTTTGGAAAATCCCCTTGGTCGTCGCCAGAAATTGCTGATATCCCGACCGGTCCGCTGGATTCCACTGCGCGATCTGATTCAGGATGCATGCCTCATCGCCGTTGTAATCAAACGACCGGCCCTCGGCGTTGAAGATGCGATAGAACGGATCGCAGGACACGAACGTCACATAATCCTCACGTCGCCTCCCCGCCGCAGCCCAGAGATCGTCGAACATGAACGGCGCGGTAATGACGGTTGGCCCGCCGTCAAAGGTGAAGCCATTGATGTTGTAGACATAGGCCCGCCCCCCCAACTTGTCGCGCTGCTCAAAGAGATCAACCGCATGCCCGCGTGCGGCCAGCCGTATCGCGGCGCTCAGCCCGCCGAATCCGCTGCCAATAACGGAAATCCTCGCCATTTCGTCGCCCTCGTCTCTGCCCTCGTCTCTGCCCTCGTCTCTGCCCCGCTTTTGCCCCGCATTTGGCCGCTTTCGCTCAGCTCCGCACTGGCCTTCGCGTCGCCCACCATACGTCCGGCAGCCGGCGCAACTTGCCCCAGGCGCCCAGGTGCGCGCGGCGATGAAACACGTCGTAATCATGCGTCTCGATGTCCGCAAGAATTGCGCGGTACAGGTCCGCAGCCGCAGCAATCGCAAAACGCCCGTCTGCGTCTAGCAGCGCGATTCCCCGCTCAGCCTCCGCATAGAGCGCACGTGCGCGCGCGATCTGATACCGCATTAGCGCCCGCCACCGATCATCCACCACTCCACCCGCGACATCGTCCTCGCTCAATCCAAACCCCGCTAGCTCATCGAGCGGCAGATACAGCCGCCCTGCCTGCCAGTCAACCCCGACATCTCGCAGGATGTTCGTCAGTTGCAGCGCAATTCCCAGCTTGACCGCATAGGGCAGCGCATCCTCGCTCTGAAAATGAACGATGTGCATCACCATCAGCCCGACCGTCGAGGCGACCCCATAGCAGTAGTCAGCCAGTTCGGCGAATGTCGCGTAGCGCTGCTGCCGCAAATCTCGTGCGATGCCGTCGATTAACTGCGCCTCGTAGCCGTGTGGAATGCGATAACGCGCCTTCGTATCCGCCCAGGCCAGTGGAATCGGATCATACACATTTGGCGGCCGCGCCACACGCTCTCGCCAGTCATCCAGCAGACGACGCGCATCCTCGAAGTGCGCCACCTGGTCAATCATGTCGTCCGTCGCCCGGCAAAACGCATAGAGCGCGCGCGCCGCCCGTCGCTTCTTCTCTGGCAGCAGACACGACGCCAGATAGAAGGTGCGGCTACTGGCTCTGGTGAGTTGCGCGCAATACGTATACGCCTGCTCGAATACGCGTTCCTCAACCGTTGCAGTGATACCCGACGTCATGCCCGACGCCATGCCCGACGCCATGCCCAATGTCGGCGTTTTGAGCGCCTCATAGGCTCGCCTCAGCACGGCGTTTTCCCAGGTTTCGATCTGCGTCCCCATGCCTGTACTCCTGGTCTTCCGCTGGTCTACCGCGTTTCCCCGCGAGCGCTACGATATGTCCCCGACAAGTCACAGAGGGTATAGTACGGCAACGTAATCAGTTTTGTCCATATATCTGTAAAAATACCTGGACAAAATGTTACGGTTCGTGTACACTGCTACATGTTCCTGCGAGTGAGATTGAGGCGGACAGCGTGAGTATTTTGAATCCGACAGTCATGTTCCACGAACGACCCGTATTCACTATCGGCGCCGTGTCGCGCATGACCGGCATTCCAGAGGCGACTCTCCGTGTCTGGGAGCGCCGCTATTCCTTTCTGCGGACCGCTCGCACCTCCGGTGGCCATCGTCTCTATTCGCAAGATGAAGTCCATCATCTCCAGTGGGTGAAGGGATGTCTTGATGAGGAGATGCGCGTCAGCCAGGCGATCCATGCGCTGCAACATACTCCGCGAGCCGCCGCTGTCGCCGCCGCCCTGCACGCACCGCTCCCTACGCCTGAAGCGCCAGACCCCGAACTGGCGATCAGATGCGCGTCACTGCTCGACGCCCTGACGGCCTATGATAGCGCCCAGTCAGCCGCGATCCTCGGCGATGCGCTGGCGAACGACACACTTGAAAAGGTCGTACTCGACATCGTTGGTCCTGTGATGGCGGCAATTGGCGACCGCTGGTGTAGCGGCGAAACAAGCGTGGCGATGGAGCACTTTGCCACCAATTTCCTCCGCCAGCAACTGTTGAGCTGGCTGCGCGACAGCCCAGCGCCGTTTGTGGTCAACCCCATCGCGCTCGCCTGCGCGCCGGAGGAATTGCACGAAGGCAGCCTGTTGATGCTGGGAACTCTGCTGCGGCGCCTCTCCTGGCCAGTGGTCTACTTTGGCCAGGCGCTCCCGCTCCCAGACCTTGCCTCGCTGGTCGCCCGCCTCAACCCCGCGCTGATCGTCTTCGTCGCCATGAGTGAGACTACCGCCCTTGCTCTGACCGAGTGGCCTCGCTGGCTGGCGCAGTCTCCCGAAGGGCAGCCGCCAATCATTGGCTACGGTGGACGCGCGTTTACCCAGAATCCCGCCCTGGCCAGTCACGTTCCTGGCGTCCTCCTGGGCGCCACACTTGCTGAGGGCTATCAACGACTGCGCCGCGTGATGCTCAGCCTGAACGCGCTCCAACCGTAACCAGTGTCAAGCCGCATCACCCCACATCAACCAGCAGAACGAAGGGATGCACATGTTCTTCCTCTGGCTGACAGGCGCGTATCTGTCGGGCGCCATTCCCTGGTCAGTCTGGCTGGGCAAGTGGTTCTTCTCTGCCGACCCCCGCGATCAGCCCGACCAGAATCCCGGGGCAGCGAACGCCTTCCGCATCGGTGGCTGGCGACTCGGCGTCGTGACGCTTGTGCTCGATTTCTGCAAAGCATTCCTGCCCACTGCGGCTGCTCGCTGGCTGGTTGGCTTCCCCGCTGACCAGCTCATCTGGATTGCCCTCATGCCTACTCTCGGACACGCCTTTTCCGTCTTTCTGCGTTTCCGAGGCGGGCGGGGCATCGTCAGCATGTTCGGCGTCTGGGCTGGGCTAACCCTCTACCAGGCTCCCCTTGTCATGGGCCTCACAGCCATCGTCGCCACCCGCCTCTTCAAGAATGACGAATTGCGCTCGCTCTCTATCCCGCTTGTACTCATCGCCTATCTGCTCGTGGCCTCCGTCCCCGCCTGGATGGTTGCGCTCGCGGTCGTCCAGCTTGCCGTTCTCAGCGTCAAGATCGGCGTCTTCGAAATCCAGCAACGGCCACACAAACGGATCGGAACTACATAATGCCTCTCCGTCTCCACATGCGTTGCTCGACTGACGCCTGTGCGCCCTGGTGGGTGTGGCCGTCAATCACTGGACTCTCCCATCTCACGGCACTCGCGCTCCTCACATCCATGAGCCGTCACCTGGCCGCCAACTTCCGCTTCCTGCGGCGCGCGCGTCGCCTTGCCGCACAGCCCGCAAGCCATCTCCCACAGGTCAGCATCCTGATTCCCGCCCGCAACGAAGCAGCTACGATCACCACCTGCGTCAGATCGCTGCTGTCTCAGACGTACCCCGCATGTGAAGTTCTTGTCCTCGACGATGGCTCCACGGATGGGACCGGACAGCTCCTCGATGCCCTCCAGCGCCAGTGTCCGCAGCTCACTGTCATCCACACGACCGACGATCCCCCTCCTGGCTGGAATGGCAAAAGCTACGCCTGCCATCAGCTTGCCCAACGTGCGACTGGCGAATGGCTGCTCTTCACCGATGCCGACACGGTCCATGCGCCTGTCAGCGTTGCACGCGGCGTCAGCCAAGCTCTTGCCCTGCATGCGGATCTGCTCAGCGCTTTGCCCTACCAGCGTGTCGAAACCTGGAGTGAGCGCCTGCTCATCTCATTTGTCCTGGACTTCCTGCCACTGACCGCCGTCAATCTCGGCGCACTGTGGCGCGGGCGCGGGAGGAGCGTGCTGGCAAATGGTCAGTATCTGCTAGCGCATGCCCAACCCTATCGCGCGCTAGGTGGCCACGCCTCCATCGCCCATGCGCTCGTTGACGATTTCGCGTTAGCGCGCCGGTTCCGCTCCGGCGGCTACACCGTCACCCTGGTGGATGGTTCGTCGCTGCTCGAATGCCGTATGTATCGTTCCTTCCCTGAGGTGTGGGACGGCTTCTCGAAGAACCTGCTGATTGCGCTCTCCTCGCCTGCATTCTCGCCTGCATCCTCGCCTGCCTCCTCCTCCGTGGGCAGCGCGCTGGTTCGCCTCCTGCGCGCTCCGCTGTTCGCCTGGGGATACGCCTGCGTCTTCGTTCTTCCCTTCGTCCGACTGTTCCATCGCGGGCAGCGGTCGGCAGCCGCGCTTGAAGTCTTCTGGCTCCTCCTGCTGCGGAGCCTCGTTGCCTGGCGTCTCAAACGGCCGCCTGGCGAAATCGTGACCACGCCACTCGCAGCCTGGAGTGTTATGGCTATCAGCCTCGGCGCGCTCGACCGCCGCTGGCGCAGGCGCCCGACCGTTTGGAAGCAGCGCCGCTACGCAAACCCCACAACCTGAACCGCCAACGGCCTTATGCGCCGAATGCACCGTGCTCTAAGCGTCGTACCTCGACCAGCGCGCCTAGGTTCGGCTCGAGGGTAGCGCGCATCCGGGGCTTCACAGGGCCGCCGACGGGCAGAAACGCAAACCGCTGCAGGAGACGCGCCAGCACAACCTTCGCCTCCACCTGCGCGAAAGCCGCGCCAATGCAATTGCGTGGCCCAGCGCCGAAGGGCAGGAAGGTGTACGCTTGTCGCTGGCTCGCGTTCTCAGGCGCAAAGCGATCAGGGTCAAACACCTCCGGGTTCGGCCAATACGTCTTGTCTCGATGCGTCAGATAGATGGAGTACAGAACACGCGCCCCTGCGGGAATCACAAACTCGCGAAACGCTACATCAGCCACTGCGATCCGCGACCCCAAATGAATCGGTGGATAGAGGCGCAGCGTCTCTTTGATGACTTGGTCGAGATAGCTCAACCGCTGCATATCAGCCATGCCAGGCGCCCCCGCTCCCAGCGCTCCCTCAACCTCAGTCCGCGCTCGCGCCATCGCCTCATCGTGTCGGGACAGCAGGTGCAGCGCCCAGGCCAGCAGCGCCGTGCTGGTGTCATGACCCGCTATCAACATCGTCAGCATTTGATCTTTGATCAGCTCATCATTCATGCCAGCATCAATCAAGATACCCAGTAAATCAGGCTCATCCCCACGTTGAGCGCCTGCCCGCGCGCGCCGCTGCGCAATCAGGTGATAGAGATACTCGTCCATGCGCCGCAGCGCTCGCCCATATCCAGGACGTGGGATCTCTGGCCAGATCACCCACGGCCCCGGCGAAATATAGCGGATCGTCTGTAGAATCGCGCGCCAGAGTTGGTCAACCTGGCGGCTCACATCATCGCCGAAGAGCGTCTCAGTCACGATGCCGAGCGCGATCCGCCGCATCTCATCCAGCACCTGTATCTGTGCGCCATCGCGCCAGCGGCTCGTAACCAGATCAGTGGTGCGCCACATCGCTCCGACGAATCGCTCGAAGAGGCGATGATGCAACCCTGGCGTCATTATCTGCCGCAGATCGTCATGAAACGCGCCATCTGAGACCAGAATGCCCTCACGGAGCAGCCGTGTGACTGGATCACCCTCCGCCCGCCATACGAACTGGTTGCGTGACTCGGTCAGCAGAAACCTGTTCGCCTCAGGCCCCACCAGCACGACACTCGAAAAGCCAGGGAGTGGAAGCTGGAATACATCGCCCAATGCCTGATGAAGCGCCGCAAGCGCCCCAAGGATGCTGCGCTCTCCGAAAAACGCTAACCCCGCACGACTGGCAGCCGCCGCATCGGGCCTCGGTATCGGATGAACGACCGCTTTTGACATCGTGCCTCCAAGGGTGGCGCAAGTACGCCAGAGCGATGAACTCTCATGCGATGAGCTGTGCTACAGCCGCGTATGAGGCGACGCGGGAGCCGGGGTCGCGCTGAGCGCGCATTCCCTCTCGACACAGATACTACAGCGTCAGCGCTGCCGATCTCTATGGCGCCCCACGCACCAGCGCCCTGAGCGAATGCGCTCCGCGCCGGATGAAGCTCCCCTCTCCCGCCGCAACGGGGGAGGGGTTGGGGGAGGGGGCCAGCCTAGCTAGCGGGGCGCTCGCGGCGTAGCTCCTCGAAGAGCTGGCGCTCGCGCTCGCTGAGCCGCTGCGGCAGCTTGACCAGCACCCGCACGAGCAGATTGCCACGTTTGTCGCTGTTGGGCTTGGGCATGCCCTTGCCAGAGACGCGAAACATCTGGCCATTCTGTGTTTCTGGCGGGATGGTGAGGGTGATGCGCTTGTCATCAATCATCGTCAGTGTCAGCTCGCCGCCGAGCATGGCGGTGGTCAGGGGCGCCTGCGCCTCCATTACGAGGTCGTCGCCGTGGCGCTCGAACTGCGGATCAGGCCTGACGGTCACAATCAGAAAGAGGTCGCCGCGTGGGCCGCCAGTGGGGCTGGGCTGCCCCTCGCCCGCCACACGCACCTTGACGCCCGTATCCACCCCCGCCGGGATGTTAACGGTGATACGCCGCTCGCGCTCGACGATTCCCGTGCCGCCGCAGGTGACGCAGACCCGCCCGTTGATCTTGCCCGTGCCAGAGCAGGCCGTGCACGTCTCTGGCTGCTGGATGGTGTAGAGCCGCCGTGCGCCTGCGTAGGCCTCGCGCAAGGTAATCTCGACCGGCTGCTCGACATTCTCCCCATGATTGAGCGAGCCGCTGCCGCCGAACGGATTGGAGGCGCCCGCCGTTCCCGTCGTGGAGGCGCGCCCGCGCGTGGCTGTCGAGGAGCCAGCGCCAGAGGTAGCCGTGCCCCCGCTGGGGCGTCGCCCGAAGAGCGCTTCGAAAAAGTCGGAGAAGCCAGTCGGGTCGGCGAAGTCGTAGGAGCCAGATGAGCCAGACGACGTTGAGGTGCGCGTGCGTGTGGCGAAGGGCTGCCGCGCACGCGAGGCTGCGGTGGCAGGGCCAAACTGCTCTTGCCAGTTCGGGCCGAGCGTATCGTATTTGCGCCGCTTCTCAGGATCAGAGAGCACCTCATAGGCCTCATTGATCTCTTTGAAGTGCGCCTCAGCCTTCTTATTGCCTGGGTTGACATCGGGATGGTATTTGCGCGCAAGCTGGCGAAACGACTTCTTGATCTCGTCTGTGCTGGCGCTGCGCGTGACTCCCAGGACCTTGTAGTAGTCTTTGTAATCCATAGCGCTCTGTTCGGTGTGGCTCAGACGCGGAGTCCGGAGTCGCTGGTTGGGAGCGGCTCCGGCGCGCCAACATGGCGGCGTTGTACGATCTCGATGGCCTACCGCTGCGCGTAGCGCGCGACTGGCTCTCTAGAGGGAGTACGAGCGCGCGCCGTTTCAGGTTGAGCGCTGAGGCGAATGACTCAGCGGGGCGCACTGCGACACAATCTGCGACACAATCCGCGATGCTCTCCGAGGACGATGGCCCACTGGGCGCCGTATGCGCGCGCGTACCTAGCTTACGAGGCGGGGCCAGCGCTGACCTTGACACGCGCCGGGCGCAGCGTCTCGTCGCCCAGCTTGTAGCCCTTGCGCACCTCCTCGATGACCACACCTTCAGGGTGTTCCTCCGACGCGACCGATTCGATAGCCTCATGCACATAGGGATCGAACTGCTCGCCGACGCTTGGCACGGCGGTCAGTCCTTCGGCCTTGAGCAGTTCATTGAGTTGCCACTGGAGCATCCGCATGCCTTGCTGCAGCGCATCGCGGTCCATCGTATCCTGGAAGGTGAGCGCGCGCTCCAG
>JAICSR010000468.1 GCA_025936795.1 Ktedonobacterales bacterium
CGAAGCGCGACACATCGCCCAGGCAATTCGCGTCGCCGACGATGTTGCAGACGGTCTGATGCAGGAGCGCGCCGTGGGTCGGGTGGCAGCGCGCCTGAGTCATCGTCGCCATATCTTCGGCGTGCGTCAGATAGGCGTCGTGAGTGGCCCAGAGGTAGACCGTGTAGAAGATGACCCAGGCGGCGGCACAGGCTACCACGCTCCAGAACGCCACACGCGCGCCCGTTCCCTCCAGCGGCGGCGGCAGCGCGGGGTAGCGGTCGAGCAGGCGTGTAAGCAGGCTGCGGCGCGGAGCAGGCGGCGTCGCCATGCGTGGCCGGGTCGGCTGCTCACCAGAGCCAAGGGGCGCGCTGCTCAGAGACATCAGATACTATCCACTTCCCACAAGGCCCGGAGCGTGATCGAACGAGACGCACGCTGGCCAGCGCGGCCTCACCCCTGGCCCCCTCACCCCGTGGGCGAGGGGAAAATCCGGACTCCCCTCTCCCTGTGGGAGAGGGGCTGGGGGTGAGGTCTGGCCGCCAGCTATCCACGCTGCCTATCCGGCGTCGGTCGCTGGCTCCACGACAGGCGGCGAGGGCATCTTGCCACCAGAGATCAGATAGGCCAGCGCGATAGAGACCAACTCTGATCCGGTGGAGAGCAGGCGTGAGACCATCGCCACAATGAACGCGATGGCGCCGGCGCCTGGCCCGATGGTCACGCCCGCCGCCACCATCAGCGCGGCGATGGCAAGCTCGCGGAAGCCGATGCCGCTGGGCGTGATGAAGCTGAGGAAGCCGACATCCCAGCCCAGCGCGTAGATGCCGATGGCCAGCGCCAGCAGCGTCGGCGGCAGCGGTGTCGAGACGATGCTGCGCGTCAGCAGGTAGAAGCCGACCCCCGCGACAACCCAGCTCAGCGACCAGAACAGCGTGATGACCAGCAGATCGCGGTAGCGCAGCGTCAGCCGCGTGGGCGGGCGCTTGAGCAGCCGCAGTCCCAGATTGAGCGCGGCCTCCAGCAGGCGTGGGTGCAGGCCGAGCAGCAGCAGCGGAATCGCCACCGCGCCTGCGATCAGCGCCACATTGCCGGGGATGTGCGCCTGAGTCGCCAGCGCAGACACGTCGGGCCAGAAGAGCAGCGAGACGGCAAAGACCAGCGCCGCCGAGAGAATCTTGGTCGCTAGCTCTACCACCATACTGGCGAACCCGATGGCCTTGGGAACGCCGCGCTGCTCGGCCCACATCACCCGCGTAATCACATGCCAGACATTGCCTGGGATGTAGCGGACGAACTCGGCGCCGAGGTAGATGCGCTCGCTGCTGACGACATCGAGTCGACTGCCCAGCCGTGTCAGGATGCTGCGCCAGATCAGCGCAAACATCAGTTCCTGCGAGACGAAGAAGACGAAGCCCAGGCCCAGCAGCCCCCACTGCACATCCCACTGATAGTCACGTAGCGCGTTCCAACTCTTGTTGATGGCTAGCGCGACGAACACGGCGATCAGCAGCAGCGCCACCGCCTGCACGAGGCGCTTGTGGCCGCGCACGAACGCGATCGCGCGGGCGACCAGGGAGACGCGGGCGGTGGTGGTAGCCGACGTCGGCGAGGGCATGTCTGGGCGCCCATCCTGCCGATCTGGCCGATCCTGTGGGGGCGCGCTCAATCCAACACCTGCCTCACACTATATTCATCCTCTGGACGATAGGCGAAGTGGCGAATCATCTCGCTCTGCAAGCCCGTCAGGATGAAACTGATGCCGAAGATCAGCAAGATGACGCCGACAAAGAGAATCGGACGATTATGAATCTGCTCGTGTGAGCCGAAGGGCAGGTAGCGGTCGAGCACGACATAGAGGTCAACCGCGAAGCCCGCCAGCAGCGAGAACAGGCCAAATGCGCCGAAGAGCCGCAGCGGCGTGCGCAGGTACGACACCAGGAAGAGCACCATCAGCAGATCGAGGAAGCCACGCAGGAAGCGACCTGCGCCAAACTTCGACTTGCCATACTTGCGCTTGTGGTGGCGCACCTTCACCTCGGTGACGCGGTAGCCGCGCTGGTGCGCCAGAATCGGGATGAAGCGGTGCAGTTCGCCGTAGAGCTTGACCTCTTCGATGATCTCGCGGCGATAGGCCTTGAAGCCGCAGTTGATGTCGTGCAGCTTGACGCCTGTGGTCGCCCAGACCATGCGGTTGAAGAAGAACGATGGCACGGTCTTGGTCGGCGGGTCGTGGCGTGGATACTTCCAGCCGGAGACGAGGTCGTAGCCCTCCGCCAACTTATCGAGGAAGAGCGGAATCTCCGCCGGGTCATCTTGCAGGTCGGCGTCCATCGTGAAGACGACATCGCCACGCGCCTCGTGAAAGCCCGCGACCAGCGCCGGGGTCTTGCCGAAGTTGCGGCGGAAGCGAATCACGCGCACATGGGGATCAAGGTCGTGCAGCGCCTGCAACTGCGCAAAGGAGCCGTCGCGGCTGCCGTCATCCACAAAGATCAGCTCATACACCAGATTCAGGCTGGTGAGCTGCGGCGTGAGCGCGTCGTAGAGTGGCCGCACGCTATCGGCTTCATTGTAGACCGGGACCACCACGCTGATGGCGACGCGAGTGGGTCGCATCTCCACGCGCTTTGGCGTCGTCGATGTGACCGTCGCTGGGCTGTCGGTCTGCTGCATGACTCTCGTCTCCCCTGTACGCGCTGCCGCTGGGATGCTCGCTCGCACACCTGTCGCGTCTAATACTCGCCCTGGACACTGGTCGTGCGCGCATGCCCATACCTTCGGCATTATGGCGCCGCGCGGCGCCATCGTCAACGCAGCCATGACCGCCTGCCGCCCAGCGCTCGCCGCAGCCGACGGTCAGCGCTCGCCGCAGCCGACGGTCAGCGCTCGCCGCAGCCGACGGTCAGCCGATTGGCGCGCGGCAAGCCACCGCAGCG
>JAICSR010000394.1 GCA_025936795.1 Ktedonobacterales bacterium
AGGTGGACATTGCCCAGTTCGCGCTGACTGCCGTCGAGTACATGCAGTTCATACGCGCCCAGTTGCAAGCCATCGCCGCGATAGGTCCCTTGAACTTGCTTGAGTTCCAGGGTGAAGGAGCCAGTGGACACGTTGGCCCCCGGTGTGGGCAGCGCATTCTGCGCAGGCGCGTTCAGCGCTGAGAATGTCGCCGCCCGCGCTCCGGACGACGCGGTGGTCGCGCTCGGTGTTACCGCAGGAGTTACCGCAGGCGTCGTCTGAGGAGTTACCGCAGGCGTCGTATTCGGTGTTGTCTGAGGCGTCGCGTCCGGTGTCGCGCTCGAGGAAGGCGTCACTGTTGGGCTCACGGTCGGCGTGGGTGTGGTGGTGGATGCCGGTGTGGGGGTGGTGGGCGCTGGAGGGGTAGGGACTGGGCCGATCGACGCGCCGTTGACGGTGGCGGCGCTCAGGTCCACCGAGTTCGGCGCGACCTGAACCTCGATCACGCTGTCGCCGCTCTTAGTCCAGACGCCCACCCCTGGAGCCGCCGCCGAGGTCGCGAGGTACTGCGCATCAAGCGGGATCTCCACCGGCTTGAGGTCGGCGGCGCTCGTGCTTGCCGGCGCCTTGTCGGGCGGTGTCCCATCCATCGGACCCGGATTCTTGAGCGCATGCGCAGCGTTGACGCTGGAGGTCTGCTTGCCCGTCGCGGTCCCGCTCGCGTGAAACTGCTTCAGCGTATTAGGTGCGTGATTCGGGCGCCCCGCGCTGCTGGCCGCGAATGCAGGCGCCGTCACGATCAGCCCCTGGACCAGCGCCAGCAACGTCGTCACCAATACGACACGTGTTACGGCGGCCACTGCCACGCTCCGATGCAGTCGCCAGCGCTGGTTGAACATGACCGTCATGCGCTTGGCGCCGCGAGACCACCGTTGTCTCACAGTGAGGCGAGCGCTGGCAGAGGAATTGGGCGGCAGAGCATGCTCCTGCTGCTCATGCGTAGCCTGACGAATAGATCGCTCTGCCATGTGCCTGCCTCACTTCTTCGCACAGCGAACGCTTCATGTAGCGCGATCTAGCATGATCACGCTTCGTTCGCTCGCTACCTTCATCGCTCACCTGCAAAAGAACGCAGCAGGCGTCTGTAACGCGCTACGTCTCTCCCGACGACAAGAGCATACAGGCGTTTTGTCTCCCAAACGTCTCCCAAACGTCTCCCAAACGTCTCCCCAGCGGCATCTAGGAGCCGACGCGATGCGCGTCCGAGTCTGACCTGTTGCAGGTTTGCGCGTGTACTACTCACTGCGTTGATCGTGGCTTGCTAACTTGTGCAAAATCGCGTACACTCGCGCTACGACAGGTCGGCCTTAACTAGCGCCGCTTTCAAGAATGGAACCTGGAGGCGATAAACTGGGGGTACAGTAGAGCGCAGGAAAGGGTAGCAGCAAGCGCTGTTAGAAGGAGGCTCGATGCGGGCGTCAGAGGATAGGCGGACATGTCGGTCCGATCCATCAGGAGGCATCCACCAGAGCGGCGACTATCCTGATCAGCGTTCATGCAGACGGTCGACGCTTGGAAAGACAGAGAGAAAGGAGTGTTGCGTGAGCATATCTTCCGGCGGGGGTCGGCTTCCACATCCCAGCCTCAATCATTCCTCCAGTCCGCCTAGTCCGCCTAGTCCACCTAGTCCACCTAGTCCACCCACTTCTTCAGCCGTTCCTTCAGATGTAATGCGCATCGAACGACATCCGATTCAGCAGGGGGCCACGACAGATGTTGACCGTGCGAAACACAGGAATGCCTCCTCAATCCAGGCCGCTCACAATTTGGGGGAAAGCGCCGACATCAGACTGCCAACTGCGCACGAGAGCCTGCTAGCGCCTGCTGTCCGCGTCTACACCCTGGGAGCCTTTCGCCTGCTCATGAGTTGCGGGTACGGTGACTGGGTCGATCTGGCAAACACGCGCGTGTGGGGACATGGGCGCGCGCAGGACCTGCTCGCGTTGCTCGCTCTGCGAGGGCGTCCGGTGTCGCGGACGGAGGCCGCAGCAACGCTCTGGCCAGCGGCTGATAGCAGCCGCCGAGCGCGGCTGTTGCGCAATGCGCTCTGGAATCTGCGCTGCGCATTGGAGCAACATGCCATGCTGCTTCATGACGATCAGTCCGCCACCACTGCGCTCCTGCTCAATGAGACGCCCTACATGCTCCTACTTCAGGTGCGCTCTACACGGGCGTACACCCGGTCAGACACGTTAGGAGCGGCGCCAACAGGGACACAGTCAGCAACCTTCGGCCAAATCTGGTGCGATGCGCCCGCGTTTGAGGTAGCGGCCGCGCAGGTGCGAGCTGCACACACTGTTGAAGATCGCATTCGGCTGGGACAATTAGCGCTACGACTATATGGGGGATTCTTCCTCGCTCATCGCCATATGCGTCGTAAGCAACCGGGCGCGCCATCTGAGCTTGAATGGATTCTGCGCTATCGCGCACGGACTCAGGCCCAATGGGTACGTCTCGCCTTGGAACTTGCCACCGACTTACGCCGGATAGGGGAGCGCGAGCAGGCGCTTGACCTACTGCTTCAGGCGCTCGAACAGGAGCCACTGCAGATCGAGGCCGCCCGGCGCGCCATGTTGCTGCTCAGCGAGCTCGGACGCGCACATGAGGCGCTCAGCGTCTACGAACGCTCCCGGCGCGTGTATCGGGACGCCTACGGCTCCGACCCGAACGCGCTCAAACCTCTCGCATCTGATCTGCGCGCAGGTCGCATCCTATGCCTACCCCCAGAACGCTCTGGGTATAGCAGCGGAACCTATCCCCGCCTCTCGCATCCCCATCGGCAGTGAAAGCGCGCGGCTCGTGACGAGGATGTCTGAAAAAGTCTCAGGTGGCGCTCTCGCTGATCAACCGGTTCCGACGGTCTTGCCTGCGACCTTCCATGACATGCGTGAGGCGTGTCAAGTGAACCGATTCTTGTCGGCGTGATGTTGCAGAGGAAACGAAGGCGGTATGACCAGAGACGCACGACACAACGCGCGCGGCCTAGGGCCAGTCCTCTCTGCCCTGGAGTCTCGCTGGATCGCGCTGCATGGCTGGCCGGTGAAGAGGTTATGGAAGACACGAACCGTGCAGCCCAGACGTCATAACACGCTGTCTCGCCTACGCCTGCTCCCGCAACGATGTTGTCCATTGCAGCGACCACACCATCGGCCAGTGCGTCGTCTGAACCTTGCATACATGTGCATACTCATCGCGCTGACGCTCTGGCTCCTCCCAATGCTGACAGATGGCACAGCGCTGCTCGCCGCGCAGGCGCCGCATGCGCGTACCCTCCCACCCGACACTTCATGTACCCAACTGGCGCAGGCGGACCCCAGTGCGACCAATGGAACCCTGTGGGGGACGACGATCCTGCCGGGGCTGGGCCAGCCATCTGGCTGGTTCGGTGTGCCGGTCTGCGCCAATGGCGTCAACCAGGCTGCGCCTGGCGGCGCCAATGTGAGTTGTGATCGCATGCCGCTGCGCTCGTCCGCAGATGGCGATTGTGCGCCCGGCAGCGCGACCTCGGATGGCTATGGCCTCACCTTCCAGTGTGTCGAGCTGGTCGCCCGCTTCGCCGTCTGGTCGTTTGGTGACGCGCCTGGTGGCTGGCGCGGGGATGCGCCGTATCTCTGGCTGAGCGGCCATCACCCCGCCGATTTCAGCGCCTCTCCCAACGGCGATACACAGGCCCCAAAGCCGGGCGATATCCTCGTCTGGGGGTCGCTCGATACCCAGAGGCGTCCGTGGCCAGCAGGCCCCGCCGGTGGGCATGTGGCCGTAGTCGCAGCGGTGGGCGGTGGGCACATCAGCTTC
>JAICSR010000046.1 GCA_025936795.1 Ktedonobacterales bacterium
AGCAGCAGGACCTGCTCGAAACCCTTGACCCATTGGCACGGCTGGAGAAGGTCTGTGTCTCGCTGGGCAATGAGATCGAGATTCGCGAGCTGGAAAACAAGATTCGTCAGAAGGTGCGCCATCAGGTCGACAAGAACCAGCGCGAATACTATCTGAAGGAGCAACTGCGCGCCATCCAGGAGGAACTTGGCGGCGACCAGATCAGCGAGGTGCGCGAACTGCGCGACCGTGTGGCGCAAAAGCATCTGCCCGACGAAGCGCGCGCCAAAGTCACCAAGGAACTCGATCGGCTGGAGCGCATGCCCCCGCACTCGGCGGAGCAGGTGGTGCTGCGCAACTACATTGACTGGATGCTCGCGCTGCCGTGGTCCGAGCGCACCGATGACCGCCTCGACATGGCCTTCGCGCAGAAGACGCTCGACAACGAGCATTATGGCCTGGAGAAGGTCAAAGAGCGCATCATCGAATTCCTCGCCGTGCGCCAGTTGCGTGTCCTCCAGGCGCAGCGCCAGGCGCTGCAAGCCGCCCGCGATGGGACGCCCGCCGACGCAGCGGCGCTCGCCCAGGCGGCCAACGCGAACAAGGGGCCAATTCTCTGCCTGATTGGCCCTCCCGGCGTTGGCAAGACCTCGCTGGGGCGCAGCATCGCCCACGCGCTGGGACGCAAATTCGTGCGCATCTCACTGGGCGGCGTGCATGACGAGGCCGAGATTCGTGGCCACCGTCGCACGTATGTCGGCGCACTGCCGGGGCGCATCATGCAGGCGATGCGCACGGCGGGGGTGGTCAACCCGGTCTTCCTGCTCGACGAGATTGACAAGCTCGCGGCGGACTATCGTGGCGACCCGGCTGCGGCGTTGCTCGAAGTGCTCGATCCGGAGCAGAACAACACCTTCAGCGATCATTATCTGGAGACGCCCTACGATCTCTCGCAGGTCTTCTTCATCTGCACCGGCAATAATCGCTACCAGGTTCCGCGCGCGCTGGCCGACCGCATGGACATCGTTGAGTTGCCCAGCTACACCGAAGAAGAGAAGGTCGAGATTGGGCGCAACTTTGTGCTGCCCAAGGTGCTGCACGAGCATGGCCTCTCGCGCTCACAGGCGCAGGTCAACGCCAGCGTGATGCGCTATATCGTCTCGCGCTATACTCGCGAGGCCGGTGTGCGCGGCCTGGAACGCCAGTTGGCCACGGTGTGCCGCAAAGCGGCGCGGCGCATCGTGCTCAACCCAGCGACGCGCATCCGTGTCACGGAGAAGAATGTCGAGCAGTACCTCGGCGCGCCACGCTTCCTGCCCGACAAAGCGATGGAGGTGGGCCAGATCGGCGTCGCCACTGGCCTCGCGTGGACCTCGAACGGCGGCGCGCTGCTGCCGGTCGAGGTGGTGACGATGCCGGGCAAGGGCGGACTGATGGTGACGGGGCAGCTTGGCGATGTGATGCAGGAATCGGCGCGGGCTGCGCTCTCCTACATCCGCTCGCGCGCTGATGCGCTGGACCTGCCCGAAGAGTTCCCCAGCGAGATGGACATTCACGTCCACCTGCCCGAGGGCGCCATCCCGAAGGATGGACCGTCGGCGGGCATCACGATGGCGCTGGCGATCATCTCTGCGCTGACCCGTCGCCCCGTGCGCAGCGACCTCGCCATGACCGGCGAGATCACCCTGCGCGGGCGTGTGCTGCCGATTGGCGGCCTCAAGGAGAAGGCGCTGGCAGCGTATCGTGTCGGTATCCGCCAGTTGATTGTCCCGGAGGAGAACGAGCGAGACCTCGCCGAGATTCCTCCGAAGATTCGCGCCGAGATGCGCTTCACGCTGGCCGAGACGATGGATGACGTGATTCGCGCGGCGCTGCTCGAACGCCGCGACGAGCCAACGACGACCAGCGAGCCGCCGAGCGATCAGCCAGCGGCGGCGCGGCGCGACGAGCCGACACCGCCCGCCCCTGAGGTCTACCCGCTGACCGAGGAGATGGAGGAGCTGGAGGAGACGCCACCACCACCGCTGACCGAGGCGCCTCAGCATCCCGGCGGCATCGGCTGAGCCTTCACTCCCAGCCCCTCTCCCACTGGGCGAGGGGAGTCCGGAGGTCCAGAGACAGAGGAGCTATCCCAGCCTGGGATAACTCCTCTGTCATGTGGTGGGCGCGCTGGCAGTTGAAACCGCGCCTGGATGGTCCTCTGTGAGCCGCGAAGTCCGCCTGCGCGGACCCAACCCAGACGTGGACCCGCGCTGGCGGGTCTTGTGGTGGTCGCAGCCACCTTCAGGCGCGGTTTTAACCGCCAGCCCCTGCGTGTGATGGAACATCATCCTTCGCGCTGATGAGCTACCACCCTGGCATGGGCTATACTACGAGTGCGCGCCGTGCCGTGCGCGAACAGATCCACGCATGCGAGGAGGAGTGTCAGCGATGCCCGATCCCGATACACCCATCGAGCTTCGTCAGCTCGACCGCGCCGCCGCCGAAGCGCTGGTTCCGCAGTTGTGCGCGCTGCTGCAAGACGCGGTCGCCAGTGGTGGCTCGCTGGGTTTCTGGCGTCCGCTTGGCGATGACCGCGCGCTTGCCTACTGGCGCACGACCATCGCCGAAGTAGACGCGGGCGAGCGACTGCTGCTGGTTGCACTGCATGCGGGCGAGGCGCTGGGCAGCGTGCAGCTTGGGCTCTCGCCGAAGCAGAACGCGCCCCACCGCGCGGAGGTTCAGAAGCTGATGGTCTTTCGCGCGGCGCGGCGCCAGGGCCTCGGGCAGCTGCTGATGCGCGCCGTCGAGCGGCTGGCGAGTGACGCGGGCAGAACGCTGCTGATCCTCGATACCAACACTGGCAGCGACGCCGAACGGCTCTATTCCGCGCTTGGCTATCAGCGGGTGGGCGTCATTCCGCGCTATAGCGTCGAGGCGGATGGCGAGGAGCGCGCGACGACGCTCTTCTACAAGTCGCTCGGCGCCGAACGCGACTGAACGGGTGAACCGGCGACTAGCCAACGTGTGACAGGAGAGAAGCGATGAAGCTGCTGATGCAAGGCCTTTGCGTGGTGGCGCTGATGATCGTGGTGGTGGGGCTGGCGCTGCACCTGAGCGCAGGGAACCTGAACACATCAAGTGAGCTGGCGCACGACGACCTGGCGACAGGCCTCGTCAGCATCGGCGACAAGCTGGCTATCATCATCGCGCTCATCATCGGACTGTATGCTGGCCAGCGCGGCGACTGGCGCTGGGTCGCCGCGCTCGGCGTCTTTGCCCTCATCACGCTGCTCGCCGGTCCGCTCGGCGCCCTGACCAACACGGGCATCGCGCTCTTCTTCATCGCGCCCATCATCGCGGCGCTGATTGCCCTGGCCTACACCTTCCGCATGCGTGGCAGTCTCGCGCCAGACCGCGCATGGTGGCGCGCCCCTCAGCGCTAGCGCGGCGCCCGCAGCGCGTATCGTCGTCACGTGGAGCGACCACAAATATATCCATAGGGAGATATCGAGCAGATGCCAGCTCTCGCGCAGCCGAGCGGCGCCTGGTGGATCGCGAGCATCGGCGCCATCATCTTCGTCATCGCGCTGCCCATCGCGTTGATCATCATTGCGCACGCGCGCCTCAAGGTCGGCTGGCGCTATGCGGCCTATGGCGCGCTAATCTTCTTCGCCTTCCAGCTCATCTCACGCGTGCCGCTGATCCAGGTGATGCAATACTTCCTGCTGCCTACCATCAATTCGTCGCGTCCACTGCTGATCGCCTTCCTGCTCTTCGCCGCGCTGACCGCTGGCGCCTTCGAGGAGGTGGGTCGCTATTTCGGCTATCGCTGGTTCATGGGGCGCGAGGAAAAGACCTGGGCGAAGGGCGTCATGTATGGGCTGGGCCACGGCGGGCTGGAGTCCGCTGTGCTGGTCGCCGGACTGGGCGCGCTGCAATTGATCAACGTCTGGCTGCTCACGAGTACAAACCTGGGCATCGTGCCAGCGGCCCAACGTGCGATGGCGGCGGCGCAGGTGGCGACGCTTGCTGCGCAGCCGGGCTGGCTGCCGCTGCTGGCTGGCTGGGAGCGCGTCTGCGCCATCATCGCGCATGTCATGTTCTCGCTGATCGTCTTGCAGGTCTTCCGTCGGGGGTCGCTGCGCTGGCTCTGGCTGGCGATTGCCCTGCATACCCTGCTCGATGGCGTCACGGCGCTGCTGCCCCAGTTCGTCCATCTCGGTGGCGCTGGCGATACATTGCTGGTCGAGGGATTCGTCACGCTCTTCGCCATCGTCGCGCTATGGGTCATCTTCGCGCTGCGCGACCGCCCCACGCCTGCGTCTCCGCCGCCGCTTGCCAACGTGGCCGCGCTGGAAGAAGGAGCCGCCTGAGCGCGCTCCTCGCCGTCACATGGATGCCGCCCAGAGCCAGGGGATGATATACTGATATACTGCTAGGCGAATCCGCACCCACCTGCGTCGTTGCAGACGGCGCGGGGGCGCCTGATCGCTCCGCATGCAGCAGACCGCTCGCGCCGACGCTTGCGTCGGCGTTTGTTATAGACGCGAACCGCTATCATCCGCGCCCTGAGCGCGCCGGGAGAACACGCGAGATGCCCCAGAAGAATCCCCAGAAGAAATCAGCAGGCGGCGCAGAGCCGCAGCCCGACACAGGCCTCGCCGCCAGCGCCGAGGGCGACCTGATCGAGCGGCTGACTGATCTGCTGCGCACAGCGGCGGCGGTGTATATCCGCGAGGAAGGGCTGGAGGCTGATGTCGCCACGCTGCCCTTCGACGTGCGCCCAGCAGCGCAGGCCAGCTTCGGCGACTATGGCATGCCGCTGATGCCGTGGGCTGGCAAGCAGCGCCTGGGGCGGCCGCCGATGCAGATCGCCGAGGGCGTGGCCGAGCGACTGCGCACGACGCATAGCGCCATCATTCGCGAGGTCAGCGTCGCCAGGCCGGGTTTCCTCAATATCACGCTCGACCAGCCCAGCGTTGGGCAGGGCATCCTCGCGCGGGTCGCGGCGGCGGGCGAGGGCTACGGCGTGGCGCAGGCTGGGGCAGGCGTCAAGGTGGTCATCGAGCATACCGCTATCAATAGCAACAAGGCGGCGCACGTCGGCCACCTGCGCAACTCGTGCGTCGGCGACACCGCTGCGCGCATGCTGCGCACGCAGGGCTATCAGGTCGAGGTGCAGAACTACATTGACGATACCGGTGTGCAGGTGGCGGATGTCGTCGTCGCGCAGGAGCTGATTCGCCGGGGTGAGTTGGAGGTCGAGGGCGGGCCAGAGCCGCTGCCCGGTGAGTCGTTTGACTACTACTGCTCGCGCATCTACGTGGCTGTCGGCAAGGCCTACGAGCGCCGACCCGAACTGGCCGAGATGCGCCGCGCAGTGCTGCACAGCATCGAGCATGGCGGCGCACGCGAGCCGGACCTGCCCGATTACGCTCAGCAGGCCGCCGGCCTCTCTGCCGCCATCGTGCAGGCGCACCTCACGACGATGAGCCGCCTCAACATCTATTACACACTGCTGACCTGGGAGTCCGCGATTGTCGCTGCGGGCCTCTGGCGCCACACGTTCGAGACGCTGCGCGACCGGGGCATCTTGCGCAAGCCGGAGAGCGGCCCGGCGAAAGGCGCGTGGATTCTGCCGTTTGGCGAAGGCGACAGTTCCAGCGACGAGGGCGACCACTCCAGTGACAAGATTCTGGTGAAGAGCGACGGCACGGCCACCTACACTGGCAAAGACATCGCCACACAGCTCTGGAAGTTTGGCATCAGCGATGACCCCAGCATCGGCGTCCACTTCCACTTCCTGCCGTGGGGCAAGCAGGAGAACGGCGAAGAGTTGTGGACGATGCGCGCGACCGCGACCGCCGACGAGGCGAAGCGTGAGGCGCCCGCCGCCGACTTCGGCCACGCCAACCGCGTCGTCAACGTGATTGACGTGCGCCAGTCGTATCCGCAGCAGGTCGTCTATGAGAGCCTGCGCCGCCTGGGCTATGTGGAGCAGGCCGAGAACTCGCGCCACCTCGCCTATGAGGTCGTCGCGCTCTCGCCCGCCGCCGCCGCCAGCCTGGGCATTGATACCTCCGATGGCCGCTCGTCGTATGCGATGTCGGGGCGCAAGGGCATCGAGATCAAGGCGGATGACCTCATCAATCTGGCCATCGAGCGGCTGCTGGCGCCACGCGAGCCAGACGCCGCGCCGAGCATGAGCCGCGCGACGGCGGCGACGCTCGCCACGTCGGCCATCCGCTACTTCATGGTGCGCTTCGATCTCCAGCAGATCATCGTGCTCGATATTGACCAGGCGTTGCGCCCCAGCGGCGATAGCGGCGTCTACCTGCAATACGCCCATGCCCGCGCGCAGAGCATCTTGCGGCGGCTCGGCGAGGCGGGCTACCAGGCGCCGACGAAACTTCCCAGCCTGCCCGCTGCGCTCGATCAGAGCGAATGGGACCTGCTACGCCACATTGACGCCTGGCCGCGTGCGCTGGCTGAGGCCACTGACCTGCTGGAGCCGCACCGCGTCGCCGCCTACGCCTTCGATCTGGCGACGCGCTTCAGCGACTTCTACGACCACACGTCGCCAGTGCTGCGTGAGGCCGATGCCAGCGTGAAGGCCTTCCGCGCCATGCTGGTGCGCGCGACCACACAGACCCTGCGCAATGCGCTGCTCACGCTCGGCATCGAGCCACTCGACCGGCTATAATATCGCCAGTGCGAATATCCCTGGGGACGTGAGAGTATCAGGAACAGCGTATGTATGCAGAAGGACAGTAGGAGAGCGCAACATGCCATCCACCAACGCCGAGATCGCGCGCGCATTCACCCAGGCCTGGACCAGTGGCGACATGACGACCGCCGCGAACTACCTGGCCGACGATGTGACCTTCGATGGACCAGTCAACCACTCCAGAGGCAAGCAGGACTACCTCACCGGGCTGAGCGCCTTCGCCCAGCGCGCCAGCGACCTGAACATCCTCGCCGCGCTGGGCGATGATGAGCAGGCGATGATCATGTATGAGATGACGACTGGCCCACACCGCACAACCTACGTCGAGCGCCTGACCTTCCGCGACGGCAAGATTCAGACCGACCGGCTGATCTTCGACAGCTACCCGATGCGCTCAGGCCAGCCGGGGTAGCGTGTAGCAACCCTCACCCCTGGCCCCTCTCCCAGAGGGCGAGGGGAAATACGAAAGCCCCTCCCCCGCTACGGCGGGAGAGGGGTTGGGGAGGGGGCCAGCCGTGCGGCTAGTCGGGTGTCTGCGCGGATGGCGCTGATGTGGGCGCGGGCGTCGGCTTCTCCATGATCTCGCGCGCGTCGTCCAGGGTCATATCCTCCGAGGGCAAAATCACGTCTGAGGGGATCAACTCATCGGTCGGCACCTGCTCACCGTGCGTGCGCACATACATCAGTAGATCGTGCAGCGCCGCACTAAAGGCCGCCGTGTCACTCGCGTCCATCGCAGCCATCAGCGCGTCGTCCAGCTTGTCCACCTCGGCCACAGCCGCGTCGCCCAGCCGATACTGATCTTCCATGTGGATGCGTACAATCATCTCGCCCACCTTCTTTCCTCCACAGACCCGCGCCTCTGTGCGAGGCGGCGGCCCATGGCTGTATCTTCAGCGGTCGCTTGGTAGATGACACACTCCTAGATCGCGCCGGAGTTAAGCGAGCGTTGAGCGAGCGCGTGGCGCTCGCCTACTGCTGCTGCTCCTGCGGGCTGGCGGGGGGAAGCTGCGCCTGCGGGGCCTGCTCCTCGCTGCTGGCGGCGGGCAGCGCCATCTGCGCCTTCATCGCGGCCAGTTCGTTGTCAATGTTTGACTTGCTGGAGAGCGCGGCTAGCTGGCGATCAATCGAGTCGCCGCCGGGCGCGCCAATCTCGGGCAAGGCGCCCGCCGCAGTCAGCTCATCGAGCGCATTGGCCCGCGCCTGCATCTGCAGCACCTTATCCTGCGCGCGCTGCACCGCCAGATTCACGTCCGACATCTCCTCAGAGATGCCTGAGACCGATTCCTGAATCTTGACCTGCGCCTGCGCCGCGCCATAAGTCGCCTTGACCATCTCCTTCTGATTGCGGAAGGCTTCGACCCGCGCTTGCAGCCGCTCCTGCATGTCGAGGAACTTCTGCTGCTGGCCCTTCAACTGCTCGATCTGCGTATCGAAGCCCGCAAGCTGCGCCTGGATGCCCTGCTTGCGCTCCAATGCCTGTCGCGCCAGGTCTTCCTGATTCAGCGAGAGCGCGCGGCGGGCCTGGTCATCGTAGCGATTGATGTCGGCGTTCAACTGCGCCTTCTGAAGCTCCAGCCGCTTCTCGCTCGTCACCACGTCGGCGATGCTGCGGCGCAGGTTTTGCAACTGCTCCAACTGCTTCTGATAGGAATAGTCGAGGGTCTGGCCGGGGTCTTCCGCCCGGTCGAGCATCGAACTGAATACCGATTTCACGTAGGTCGTGAAACGCGAGAGCACACCCACGGCTGAGCCTCCTCTGCTTGCACTTGTTCGCCCAAGTTTGCCATTGTACGTCTCTACTGCTGTCGAATCACCGCCAGAACCTCAGCGGTACGGCGCTCCAGTTCGTCCTGCGTATCCGCCTCCACGTTCAGACGCAGCAGCGGCTCCGTATTTGACGGGCGCACATTCGCCCACCAGGTCGGGAAGCCGATGGTGACACCGTCCAGATGGTCAATCTGGGCGCCCTCGCCAGCGAATTTCCGCTCGATGGCCGCCATGCGCTCCTGCTGATCGTGGACCTCGCTATTGATCTCGCCGCTGCGGAAGCGCGTGTCTACCTCCTGCACCAGTTGCGAGACCGTCTTGCCGCTCACACTCACCAGCTCCAGCACGATCAGGAACGCGATCAGGCCGGAGTCGGCGTACCAGTTGTCGCGGAAATAGAAATGGCCAGAGTGTTCACCACCGAAGATGGCGTTCTCCTGGCGCATCTGCGCTTTGATGAAGCTGTGGCCCACGCGCGTGCGCACGGCGCGCCCCCCATCGCGCTCGATCACCTCTGGTACGGATCGAGAGCAGATCAGGTTGTAGAGAATGGTTGCGCCCGGATGCGTCTGCAGCAAGCTGTGTGCGACGAGCGCCGTCACCATGTCGCCACCGAGCAGCCGTCCATGCTCGTCAATCAGGAACATGCGGTCGGCGTCGCCATCGAAGGCGATGCCCATGTCGCAGTGTTGCGCTGGCACAACCCGCCGCAATTCCTCGGTATTCTCCGGCTCAATCGGGCTGGCCGGATGATTGGGGAATGAGCCATCCAGCTCGAAGTAGAGCGGAACCAGCTCGCAGGGCAGCTTCTCAAAGACCCGCGGCACGATCAGGCCAGCCATGCCGTTGCCCGCATCCACCGCGATCTTATAGGGCTTGACCTTCGCCACGTCAATGAAGGAGAGGCAGTGGGCCACAAAGGCGTCCGAGACATCGCGCTGGGTGATCTGCCCTGTGCGCGTCGGCTCGTCGAACTGGCCCGACACCGCCAGGTCGCGGATGGCGAACCCGCCCGTCTCGGAGCTGATCGCGACCGCATCGGCGCGGCACATCTTGATGCCATTGTACTGCTTGGGATTGTGCGAGGCGGTAATCATCGCGCCGCCGGGGTAGCCATACTTGCCAACGGCGAAGTAGAGTTCATCGGTCGTCGTCATGCCCAGGTCAATCGCATCGGTTCCCTGATCGGTGATCCCGCGCATGAACGCCTGCGCCAGCGCGGGCGAGCTGACCCGCATGTCATGCCCCACGGCGATGCGCTCCACGCCGAGATAGTGCGCGAAGGCGCGCCCGATGCGATAGACGGTCTCGTCGTTGAGATCGGTCGGGTAGACGCCGCGCACATCATAGGCGCCGAAGATCTTCGGATTGACTCCTGCCTGGCTCGACTGGCTCGACTGGCTCGACTGGCTCGACTGGCTCGACTGGCTCGACTGGCTCGTCATGGCTACCCTTTTCCTCTCCGTTGGCCACAGCGGCGGCTGGGCGAGCGCCCCGGCGCATCCCTGCGCTGCTCGCGAGCGAGCGAAGGATGTCATCGCCATAAACGACCAGGGCAGAGGACCGCGGCACGCGCACTCCCCTGCCCACATGATATGCGATTTTCATCCTTGCCTGCGACGGTGTGGCGAACCCTCAGCGAATACGCATGGCCGCCGCGCTCTCGTCCTGCGCGGCGCGCTATCCAAAAATGGGGAAGAGCAGCAACCCGCGCGCCAGAATCTCGCCGATGAAGATGAACGAGACGCAGAGGTAGAGCATCCCGGTCGCCGACTGGAAGCTGCGCCCGCGTGTCAGGTAGAGCGCGACGCCGCCCAGACCCAGCGGCGCCAGGAAGCCGAGGATGAACTCCAGCCAGGCCATCGCGGTCGTAGCGATGGGCGTCTGCCGCACGACCACGGGCGACTGCCCCGCCTGGCTGCCTGACCCCACCGTCGGTGTGCTGACCACCACACCTCCGCCGCCCGTCTGAATGACCGTCCCTGGCGTGATGTGCGTCACCTGGAGGGTCGCGTGGACGGTGGCCGGGCCAACGAAGAGCAGGAACGCCATCTCCAGCACGAGCGCCACCAGCGTCAGCGCCGTGACGAACTCCAGCGGCTTGCCAGAGGCGGTCGGCGTGTTGAGATACCAGTGGCCCAGCAGCATCGCCGTCATCACGCCGCCCAGCGCCAGCGCGCCCGCCACCAGCGCCAGCACCACCAGCGCGCCATCCAGCCGACTGGCGGCCAGCGAGCGGTAGGCCATCCCCACGACGAAGAGGTCGGCCAGCGCCACCAGCGCGATGAGCGCGCCCAGGCCAAACCGCGCCAGCCGCAGCGGTGGCTCGCGCAGCGCCGCGCCCAGACTGCGCGCCTGCTGAGCGCCCTTGCCTTGCCCCTTGCCGTCGGGCGCCTTGTCGAGCCAGAGCAGCACATTCCAGGGAATCAGCAGCAGCAGCAGCGCCAGCGTCAGTGGCCCCTGTCCCGCCAGCCACGGCTCATCCAGCCCATAGCCATGCACGATCTGCGGCGCGGCGAAGGCATTCATCGCGCCGAGCGTCAGCAGGGCGATCAGCGCATAGAGCACACCTTGAAAGATGATGAAGTTGCGGCTGCTGTCGCCACGCAGATCGAGCAGGAACAGGCTGATGAACGATCCGGTGGTCAGCTCGAGCAGCACCAGAAACAGCGCCAGTGGGAGGACTTGCATATCGCCTCTATCTCGTGGAATCGCCATCTACTACGACGGGAAGCGCCCTCACCCCCAGCCCCTCTCCAGGCGGGCGAGGGGAACATGGGAGCGCGCAGGCATTCGCCACCGATTATACCGCATGCGGCGCCGTTGAGTCGCACGCTATGAGGCGGGTGGCTGACTCTTCCCCTGGAGCGCGCGCATCGCCGCGACCGACGGCCCCGATGGGGCAGATCATCGTCTGGCAGGTACACGTTTCGTCGTAAACAACGCGCTGGGTGGGCGTCTCATGGATGAAGCCACAGCCGAGCGTGAAGCAGGAGGTCTCACCGATGAGCGAGCGCCCCGACGACACCGCGCGCCAGCAGCGGCTCGATGCGCTACGCAAACTCGCGGGTGAGCAGCCACACCCCGCGAACGAGGCGCCGCCTCCGACCACAGCGCCACACTCCGCGCGCTCTGGCGAGCCACTGACCCAGGGCAGCGGCATGGAGGCGGCGACAGGCGCGCCACGCTGGCGCACGGTGGCGCTTCTCGGCCTGGTTGCGCTCATCATCATCGGTGGCGTCGTGGGCGTCACCCTGCGGCGCAGCGGGGCGCCGCTCGGTCCGCTGGGTACGGCGTCTGCCCCTGCGCTCGCCGCAAAGGTGTTCGCCGTCGGCGGTGGCGCGGGCGTCTACTGCCCATCCACACCGTCTTGGTCGCCAGATGGCAAATCGCTGGCCGTCTTCGGCCAGACCAACACGCCGACCGATACCTGCATATACGATAATCCGCAGACGTCGCTGATTGCAGTGGGCGCCATTTCTACGCAGTCAGCCAACCATGCCGATGGCTATGCGCTCGTCATTCTCGATAGCGCGACTGGGCATATCGAGCAACGTATCGCCCTGCCGATACCAGATCAAAGCGCGCTCTGCGGCAGTTCCAATGCCTGCGTGATCGAGAATCTGAATGTCCAGTCGCTCGCCTGGAGTCCAGATGGTCACTCGGTCGCCGTGTTCTTTACGTATGGGCGGCTCATCGGAGCCGCCGGGCCAACGCAAGACGTGCAGGAGTGCGGCGGCTTGCTGATGACACAGGTGGGCGCGCCTGCTACGACGGCCACAGCGCTGCGCCTGTTGCTGGCGGCCGCTGCTCCTCAGGCAGTGGACGCAGCCAGCCTGCCTGGGCTGCCGCTCTTCACCTGGAATCTCACCAGCGGAGCCGCAACCACCAGCGCGATTCCCAACGCGCTGACGGGAGCCACGCCGCCCTTCATTCCATCCTATCTATGGGCGCCCAATGGCCAGTTCATCCAGACGTCTGGTGATACGATTCCCTTCGCGTCGGCCTACCAGTGGACGCCCGATAATCAGATAGCCGCGGTGGCTGCTCCGGCAGCGCAGATGGGCGGCGTTGTGGCGTGGAGCAGCGGCGTGGTCGGCGAACGTCGTAGCGCGACCGATCCCGTCCTCTTTCGCACGAGCCAATGGCTCTGGTCGCCCGATGGCCAGTTCGTCACGCCGAATCTGAATACCGCAGCCTACGTGACGACTCCGGATGTGGCGCAGCCTAGCTCTTCCAGTTTGTACACTCCCGCACTGGTCAACCCGCCATACACCTCACTGGGTGTAGCCATCACTGCGGCTACTGGCTCACTGGCGGGTGTCGAGCTGGCGCAAAGCCCCAATGGCAAGCTGCTGGCGTCATATACCTGTGCGCCAGATAACACCGGCCAGCTCACACTCCGACCAGCCAGGAGCGGCGATGCGCTGGCGCAGGCGAGCTATACGTACCCATCCACTGTCTTCTCGCTCGGCTGCTATGGCGGCATCAGCGAACTCATCTGGTCACCCAATGGCGCTCACATCGCCATCGGCGACAGGCAGAACGCGCAGATCATCGTCTGGCAGGTGAACGTCCGCGCCTGAGCGACGGCGCGCAGCGTGAGAGGGCGCCAGCGCCAACACTCTGAGCGGACTTGCCACTATCCGCAGGATCAGCATAAATTCAGAGTACGACGGCTGCTCCATGCGGGCGCCGCGAGCCTGTCTATGGCTGGAGGAAGCGTATGACCACTTCACACGCGCGTTCGGCTGCCGATGATCCAGCGGATGATCCACTGGCGAGGCTGCGTCAGATCTGTCTGGCACTGCCGGAGACCACGGAACGGCTTAGCCACGGCGAGCCAACCTGGTTCGTGCGCGACAAGCATGTCTTCGTGATGTACGCCAACCACCACCACGATGATCGGCTGGGGTTCTGGTGTGCGGCGCCTGCTGGCGCGCAGCAGGTCCTGGTTGCGACAGAGCCTGAGCGCTTCTTCAGGCCGCCGTATGTCGGACATCGCGGCTGGCTTGGCGTCTGGCTGGATGTACCAGTGGACTGGGCCGAGATCACCGACCTCGTCACCGACGCCTACCGCATGATCGCGCCCAAACGCCTGCTGGCCGCGCTCGACGCCAGTAGCCACATTTGACACTCCGCATAGGCTAAAGCCTTAGCGGATTCTCGGTTCAACCCCGCAGGTTATCCCGCGAGTCCCCGAAGGGCCTGCCCGGCCCATTGATACGCGACAGTGGGCGAACTGGCAGATAAACGGCCGTTCCATTCAAGCTTCCCACCAGAGAGAAGTACCTCACATGCGCACGAAATCGGCAACCGAACGAGACTTCTGGCTCAAGCCAACGCAAGCCCGTACATCCGCATGGCCTGAAGGCACAGCGGCTTTACGGGCTATTCTGTAAGTGTCCGCGCTTCGCCTACGCGCCGGGCAGCTTGTCGGCTAGAATGCCGACCTGCTCGATTGCGGGCGGCTGCGCGAAGAGGTCGGGCGCCTGCTGCATCAGCGCGGCGGCGACCTGACCTGACAGGTGCGCCTGGCGCCCGTCGTCGTCGGGGAAGACATCGAAGATGCCAAACGTGGCGGGACCGAAGCGTAGCGCAAACCATGCGGTGGTCGCTGGCTCCTGCTGAACGAGCGCTAACCCGTCATTGAGGAACTTCTCGACCTCCGCCTCTTTGCCTGGCTTCGCCTCCAGACGAACGAATAATCCGACGGTGACGTGGTTAGTCATCTGCGCGTTCCTTTCTCAGACCTGCCGCACCTCGCCAGCGCGCGTCTAGCAGCCGACCGGCCAAGATGTGCGGCAGCGAAAGCCTGGCCGCCTGCACATGGCATGCCAGCTGGGCATCGCTCGCGCCGCTTGAGTTGTGCAGCATCACAGCTCCTGCTCGGTCGGGCGAATCAGCATCTCGTTGATCGCCATGTGGCGCGGGCGGGTGACGATATACGCGATGGCGTCGGCGATGTCCTCCGCCTCCAGCCGCTCCATGTTCGCAAAGCGCTGCTGCGTTTGCGCCTGAATTTCCGGGCGCAGATGGCTGGTCAGCTCGGTTTTGACCGCGCCCGGCTCGACCAGCGAGACACGCACGTGGCGGGTCGTCACCTCCTGGCGCAACGATTCGCTGAAGGCGCCCACGCCGAACTTCGTCAGATTGTAGACGCCCGACCCAAGGCGGGGCATACGCCCTGCGACCGAGCTGATGTTGACCAGGTCCGCCACGCCGCGTGGATCGCCCTCCGCCGCCTTCAGCAGATGTGGCAGCGCGGCGTGCGCGACGTAGAGCAAGCCGCTCACGTTCAACGCCACCATGCGCTGCCACTCCTCCAGCGGCGCGTCTTCAATCGGTCCCAGCAGCATCACTCCAGCGTTGTTCACCACGATATCGAGGCGCCCCAGCTCGGCGGCTGCCCGCGCGATGGCGGCCTGCGCCTGCGTGTTGTCCGTCACATCCGATTCGATGGCGAGCGCGCGTCCGCCCTGCTGCGTGATCTGATCGGCCAGCCGCTGGAGCCGTTCGGCGCGGCGCGCCACCAGCGCCACCGCTGCGCCCTGCGCCGCCAGCGCCTGCGCGGTCGCCTCACCGATGCCACTGCTGGCCCCTGTGACCAGCGCCACTGCGCCATGCAATCGTCCTGTCGTCTGCGCCATACGGTCTTGCTCCTTATCTGCTCGCTGCTGCTCGCCCACCCATTGTCGGCGGCGATGCCTGGCCGCCATGTTGTAGCATACGCGCGCATCAGGGGCCAAATCTGGAGCGCGTGAAGCGCCGCCTGGCAACGCTGCCAGACGGCGCTTCAGCTCACATCGCTCCTGGTGTTCCATCCTGTGACGCTACGGGATCGCTTTGATCACCCCCTCGGCGCCCATCGAGGCGTCCATGAACGAGTGGGTCAGGAATGGATACTCACCTGCGTCGGGAAGCGTCAACTCGGCGACCATTCCGCCACCAGGGGGAACCGTCAGCGTCTGGTTGCCCACCAGATGGTTGGCGGGGTTGCCGTCCACATAGCTGTCGCTGAAGATCGCGCCGATCACATGGAAGGCTGAGAAGTGGGTGGGGCCTGCGTTGATGACGAACAGCCGTACGGGCTGCCCCGCCTTGACGGTGAGCGGCGTCTGCATGTACTGGTTGGTGTAGCCGTTGAAGACCACATAGTCGGGCGCAGAGTTCATCATCTTGGCGCTATCGAGCGTGTACGTCCCATTGGCGGCGCGCTGCGTGTAGAACTCGCTCTGCACCAGCACATACTCCTGCGCCGGTGTCGCCCAGCCGTTCGCCGGGTCCACGATGATGGCGCCATACATCCCGTTGGCCATGTGCGTCATGACGGGCGGCGTGCCGCAGTGGTACAGGAACGCGCCTGGATAGTTGGCGACCCAGTCAAAGGTGAGGCTGGCGCCCGGCGCGACTGGCTGGTAATTGACGCTCCAGGCCGTCTGCGCGGCATGGAAGTCAATCGAATGTGACATCTTGCTGGCGTTGGTCAGGGTGAAGTGGACTGTCTGGCCCTGCCGCACACGGATGACTGGCCCCGGAACC
>JAICSR010000237.1 GCA_025936795.1 Ktedonobacterales bacterium
CCCCTCCAACTTATAGTATTGATTATTCGTGCACTTCACTCTCTGCGCTCGCCCGCCTGCGCTTTGGCTTCGGTGCTGGCGCGATGGGGGTGGGGTCGAACTCGCTGACGGCTGGGGCATACTCCTCGTCGGCGGAAGCGGGCGCGCTGCCATCGCCGCTATCCTGACGCAGCCGCGAGCGAGCGCCTGGCAGAATCTCGACCGGGCCAAAGAGCGTCTCCTGCTTGACGGCGAGCCGCCCCTGATGCCACAGTTCCAGCACGGCCAGGAAGGTGACGACCACGGCGAAGCGCGAGGTGGCTGTCAGCAACGCCTCCTCCAGCGTCACACGTCCGCGCTCGGCCAGCAGCCGCTCGACCTCCTCGATCTTCTCAGCGACGGTGACGAGTGGCAACGGTAACTGCTCTGGCTGGGCGAAACGCTGCTCCGTCAACACGCGCTTGAAGACCTCCGCCAGCGCGTTGACATTCAGGCCCACCAGCTTGGGAGGCGCCCAGGTCAGCAACAAATCGGCGTCCACCAGGCGCGTCGCGCGGGTGAATGACTGTAGGCCCGCTAGCTCGCGCGCCCGCAGCGCCCGCGCAATCTCGCGCGCCAGCTGATACTCGCGCAGCCGCTGGGCCAGCGCCTCCGCGTCGTCCAGCGGATCATCGTCCTCGGCGCCTTCCAGTCGAGGCTGCCGGGGCAGCAGGCTGCGCGACTTGATCAGCAGCAGCCGCGCAGCCATCGCCACGAACTCCGCCAGGCGCGGCAGCGGCGGCTCATCCCAGGTGCGCAGGTAGGCGACGAACTGGTCGGTGACGGCCACCAGCGAGACGCTGGTGATCTCCATCTGGTTCTTCTCGATCAGGTTCAGTAGCAGATCGAGCGGCCCCTCGAATCCGGGCAGGTGAACGGTATAGGGTTCGAGCGTTGGCTCTGCTGGCTCATTCGCATAGGCGACGGTTAGCGGGAGCTGGGTCGGCGTCGCGTCGTCTGGCGCCTGGTGGGCAGGGGGTATCGGCGCTGGATGTGTCCGCTGGCTCATACGCCTCGCGCCTCCCCTGTCGCCCGCCTCCACCAACTCTACGCCAATCATCCTGGGCGCGCAGAGCACGGCGAAACGTCTGTTCTATTCTACGAACAGCGGACAAACGTCGTCAAATCGCGGCGCCGCATGGGCTAGGGCAGGTGGGGCAGCGCTGTCAGACCAGCGTCGCTGACTTCCTCCAGCGCCATGCCTAGCGCCATGCCCGGGCAGGGAGCGCGTGGCCGCTTCGTCGGGCTGTGCGTCGGAATGGGTACAGCGCATGCTACATGTCCCACCGCGATATACAATCACGATAGACCATCGAGAGCGACCGATTGCAGCGCTCAGGTTCTTGCGTACACCGCACGTCGGCGATAGCTCGGCGTCAGACATCGGAGGCGCATGTCATGCAGGCAGACGGCAACGAGGAATTTGCGCCTCGTCTCACCATCACACGCCGCGGCGCAGGGCTGTGGCACACGCTCATCCTGTCCATGAATCAGGATGAGCGTGATACCACCAACGGCGAGATGAGCGACTTTACAACCACACCGCGCGTGATCTTCATCACCGCCCTCGCAGTGGTCATTGGCGCGGCCAGCGCCTTTATCTCCCTGATCCTCCTGAGAGGCATTGGACTCTTTACCAATCTCTTCTTCTACCAGCGTTGGAGCTTTGCGCTGGTCTCTCCGGCTGGCAACTCACTGGGCTTGCTGGAAGTGCTCGTGCCAGTTGGCGGCGGCATCATCGTTGGCCTGTTGGCGCGCTATGGCTCGGAGCGTATTCGTGGCCACGGCATTCCAGAGGCGATTGAGGCGATTCTCGTCAATGGCAGTCGCGTCGAACCGAAAGTCTCGGTCCTGAAGCTCATCTCGTCAGCCGTCTCGATTGGCTCCGGCGGCCCGTTCGGCGCTGAGGGGCCGATCATCGTCACGGGCGGCTCGTTCGGCTCGATGATCGCCCAACTCTTTCGCCTCGCCAGTGTGGAGCGCAAGACGCTGCTGGTGGCCGGCGCGGCGGGCGGCATGTCCGCCACCTTCGGCTCGCCCGTCGCGGCGGTGATGCTGGCCGTCGAGGTGCTGCTCTTCGAGTGGAAGCCGCGCAGCCTGCTGCCCGTGATCGCGGCCAGCGCAACGGCGGCTGCGGTGCGCTACTACATCATCGCGCCACCGCCGATCTTTCCTATGCTCCCCAGCGCCGCCTCGCTCAATTTCATTGGATACGCGGGATGTCTGCTGGTTGGCCTGCTGGCCAGCGTCCTGGCGATCCTCCTGACGCAGGCCATCTATCTCGTCGAAGATACCTTCCGCAAGCTGCCGGTTCACTGGATGTGGTGGCCAGCGCTCGGCGGCATCGTCGTCGGCATCGGCGGGCTGATCTACCCCGCAGCGCTCGGCGTCGGCTACAGTTCGATTGCTTCGATGCTGCGCGGCAACATCACCGTTCAGGTCATTCTCGGCTTCCTGGTCATCAAATCGATCATCTGGATCGTCTCGCTCGGCTCTGGCACGTCGGGCGGCATCATCGCGCCACTGCTGCTGATGGGTGGCGCGCTGGGCGGTGTGGAGAGCGGATTCCTGCCGCATGCCGGGCTGGGCTTCTGGCCGCTGCTCAGCATGGCCGCCGTGCTGGGCAGCGCCATGCGCGCGCCACTGACGGGCGTCATCTTCGCGTTTGAGCTGACACATGATGTGAACGCGCTGATCCCGCTCATGATCGCCGTGGGGATCGCGCATATGGTCACCGTGCTGGCGCTCAAGCGCTCGATCCTGACCGAAAAAGTCAGCCGCCGTGGCTTTCACGTCAGCAACGAACTGCAAGTTGACCCGCTCGAACGGATGCTGGTGCGTGAAGTGATGCGTACCAACATCGTCGCCTTGCCCGCCCATGCCTCGCTGCCTGAGTTGACGCGCTCGCTCAAGAACAGCGAGCGGTCACATGGCCAGTCGCTCTTTCCCGTCATTGACGCGCAAGATCATCTCGTCGGCGTGATGATGCGCTCCGACCTGCAACAGTTGATGCAGCAGGCCAACGATGGGCATACGGATGGGCATAATGGGCGTACGATAGAAGAGCTTGTCAAGCCTAACCCGGTCGTCGCCTACCTCGACGATACTATGCGCGTGGCGGTCAATCGCATGACGGAGACGGGGTATACCCGCATGCCCGTGGTTGACCGGAGCCATCCAGACAAGCTGATGGGCATGGTCGCCTTGCAGGATTTGTTGAAGGCGCGGCTGCGCAACCTCGAAGAGGAACGCCATCGCGAGCGCATCCTACGCATTCACATCCTCATCCCCGGCAGAGGGGCGGGCCGCGCGGTCACGCGCCCGATTCCGGCGCCAGACGTCAAACCAACGCCGGGATCAGGGTCAGGATCAGCGCCGAGGTCAGAATCAGCGCCGAGGTCAGGATCAGCGTCTGGGTCAGCGCCTGGCGCACAGGATACCCGGCAGAACGAGAAGCCGTGAGCGGGAAGGCTTGTTTTCGCCGACAGCGGCGGCGTATTTTTGCGCACTGAGTGTGGTCACTCGCGCCCAACAGACTCCTCCGCCCGTTTCCTCGCTAAGCAGGCAAGGAGCTTCCGTATTTCCTTCGTCCGCTGAGAAAGGGACGGAAAGAGACGGAGAAGCGGGTTCGCCCCATGCGATACACCGACTGCAGAAGCGGAGATGCACAGGGAATGAGGAGGCGTGGTGATCCAATGCGCAAGGTGATTCTAAACATGCGGATGACGCTCGATGGCTTCGCCTGTGGGCCACACGGCGAACTGGACTGGATGTTCCGTATACCGACGACGCCAGACCAGGAGCTGGCGCTGTTGGAGTTCGAGCGCGCGGTTGATACGACGCTGCTGGGACGTGTCGCTTACCTGCAACAGGCGTCGTACTGGCCAGGCCAAACAGGTGAATTGGCGGACCTGGTGAACAGCCACGCCAAGGTTGTGTTCTCCAAAACGCTGAGCAGCCTGGCGTGGAACAACGCCCGCCTGGCGACGGGCGATCCCGCCGACGAGATTGCGCGCCTCAAGCGGCAGCCTGGCAAGGACATCTATGTGTCGGGTGGCGCATCGCTCGCCCAATCGCTCTCATCCGCCGACCTGATTGATGAGTACCGCATCACCGTATACCCTCTCGTGTTGGGGAGCGGTAAGCCGCTCTTCGGCGACCTGCCTGCTGCAATGCCGCTGAAACTCATCAGCGCGACGACCTTCGATTCCGGCGCTGCCCAACTCGTCTACGAGCGGGCCGACCGTGCGTGAGTGAACGCCTGCAGTGTGATAACAAATCCGCTCAGGGTGTTGGCGCCTGGCGCGACCTCACCCCCTGGCCCCCTCTCCCACGGGGAGAGGGGGAAACGGACCATCTGGCTCCCCTCTCCTCGCAGGAGTGGGGCTGGGGGTGTGGTCTGGCGCAGCGCCAACGACCACGCTGGACGGGGTGTGACCTCGTAGCCTGCGCGTGTAGCGGCTGCGAGGTCGCGTCGCTTGGCATGGCGCCCATCGGCGAGGGCGCGATACAATGGCAGCGCGTTTGATATGGAGCGCGTGAAGTGGGGAGGTAGGTTCGTGCGCTACATCGCGCTCTTGCGCGGCGTCAATGTTGGTGGACATCAGGTGAAGATGGAGCGGCTGCGGGCGCTGTTCGCTGAGCTAGGCCTGGCGCAGGTGCGCACCTACATCCAGACCGGCAATGTCTTTTTCGAGACCGACGAGACCGATGCGCGCGACCGTGAGGCGCTGACGGCAGCCATCGAAACGCATTTGCTCCAGGCGCTCGGCTACGCCGTTCCCACCTACCTGCGCACCGTGCCAGAGCTAGAGCGCACGCTCACGCTCGACCCCTTCAAGCAGTTGGCCGTAACCGACGACATGCGGCTGACGGTCGTCTTCGCGGCCAGGCCCATCTCGCCGACCCTCGACCTGCCCGTCTGGTCGGCCAAGCGCGATATGCAGATCGTCGCAACGACCGAGATGGATGCCTTCGTGGTCTGGTATCTCATCAACGGGCGACCACCCGCCGACGGCAAGTTCATCGAGCGCGCGCTGGGCGGCCCGGTGACGAGCCGCTTCCTCCACACCACCGCCAAGATTCTGGCGGCGGCGAAGGCGGGCTAGCAGGCGCGGTCGAGGTGTTGGCATTGCACGCAACCCTCACCCCTGGCCCCTTTCCCAGCGGGCGAGGGGAAGCCGGAAAGCGCGGAAACGGAACGCCCCTCTCCTGGTGGGAGAGGGGTTGGGGTGAGGGTTGACCTCGCGCTCCCTACTGCACGATGCGTGGATAGAGGCGCGACGCCAGCGCGATCAGCGCAGCGGTCACGAGCAGCGTCGCGGCGAAGTCGAGCGGCAGGCCATTGACACTCACGCTGCCTGTCACCATCATCGTGCGCAGCGCGTCCACCTGATAGCTCAGCGGATTCAGCCGCGCGATGACCTGCAACCAGCCGGGCATGATGTCAATCGGGTAGATCGCGTTGCTGGCGAAGAAGAGCGGCATCGTCAACACCTGGCCGATGCCCATCACACGGTCGCGCGTCTTCAGCAGGCAGGCGATGACGAGCGAGAAGGTCGAGAAGCACGCCGCCGCCAGCATCACCATCACGATCACGCCCAGCAGCGCCAGCGGATTCCAGTTCATTTGCACGCCCAGCAGCAGCGCCAGCACATAGATGATGAGCGCCTGGGGCAGCGCGCGTGCGCCCGCCGAGAGCGATTTGCCCAGCACGAGCGCGGCGCGTGGCGTGGGGCTGGCGAGGAACTTGTGCACGATCCCCATGTCGCGGTCCCAGATGATCTGGATGCCGAAGAAGATCGAGAGGAAGAGAATGCTCTGCGCCAGGATGCCCGGCGCCATGAATTGCAGATAGCTCTGATGGCCGGTGGGAATGGCTTTGATGTGCGAGAACGTCTCACCAAAGACCAGCAGCCACAGCGCAGGCTGCACGGTACGCATGATGATGTCTGTCGGGTCGTGCAGGAGTTTGCGCACTTCCAACTCGGCGATGGTCAGCGCTTTGCGGCAGAAGGCCAGTGGCGCAGCGCAGCGGAGGTCGCGGAGATCGCGGCCCCCCGGCGTGAAGATCGGCGCCAGCGCTGATCCGCTCACGGCGCCGCTAGCTGAGTCGGGCGGCAGTGCGGCGGGCTCGTGAAGTGTCACGGTAGCTTCCTCCAGTCTCCAGTTGGTCGCCGGTGAAGTGGGCGAAAAC
>JAICSR010000045.1 GCA_025936795.1 Ktedonobacterales bacterium
CGCTGCCTGGTCGCCGCGCGCAGCGACCACTCATTCATAGCGCCCTGCGCATTCGCCTGGAATGTTGGCGCGCCTGGCGCCAGACCTCACCACCTGGCACCCGCTCTCCTACGAGGAGAGGGGCTGGGGGTGAGGTCCGCTTTTCACTTATAGCCGCGCGCCCGCCTCCGCCGTCTCCTCCGTCGGCTGCTGATCCGACTCGACCGCCTTCATGCGACCAAGGTTGCGTAGCTCTGGCCAGGCCCAGGCGATGCCGATGACTGCCAGCACCGAGCCGACGCCGCCGAGCGCGACCGCCAGCACGGGGCCGAGCGCCGCCGCCGCCACGCCCGACTCGAAGCCACCGAGTTGATTCGATGTGCCGATAAAGACGTTGTTGACCGCCGAGAGCCGTCCACGTAGCTCATCGGGTGTGCGCAGCAGCAGCAAGACCTTGCGCACGACCACGCTGACGTTATCGAACGCGCCCAGCGCGAGCAGGGCGGCCAGCGAGAGTGGGAAGTAGTGCGAGACGCCGAAGACCAGCGTCGCCACGCCGAAGCCGCCCACCGCCAGCAGCAGTGTGCGCCCGGCATGCTTGAAGGGCGGCAAGTATGCCTGCACCATCGCCATGCAGACGGCGCCGACACTGGGCATGGCGGCCATCAGCCCCAGCCCCTGCGGCCCTACATGCAAGATTTTGCTGGCGTAGATCGGCAGCAGCGTGGTCGCGCCGCCCAACAGCACAGCCACCATATCCAGCGTGATTGCCGCCAGAATCACCTTGGTCTGCAGGATGAAGCGCACGCCGCCCATCAGCCCCGCGGCGGTCATCGGCTCGTGTGATTGGGTCGCCTGCTTGCCCTTGATGCGGCTGACCATCACGATGAAGGCCACGCCACCTAGCGCATCGAAAAAGTAAACTGGCGTGGCGTCGCCGTGCGTGGCAATGATCAGGCCAGCCAGCGCCGGGCCGAGGATCGCCGCCAGTTGCCATGAACTGCTGCTCCACGAGGCGGCGTTCTCGTAGAATTCGAGTGGCACCGTCTGTGGTGGCAGCGCGCCCGACGCGGCGGTGTTGAATGCCTCGCCCACGCCGCGCAGCGCCAGCAGCAGGAAGATCAGCCCAACTGGCCCATGCGTCAGCGCGATCAGCGCCAGGCCCAGCGAGGTCAGCGCGATCAACCCCTGGGTGAACATTACCAATGTGCGGCGGTCGTAGCGGTCGGCGGCATGGCCGGCCACCAGCGAGAGCGCTAGCACGGGCGCGAACTGCGCCAGCCCGACGAAGCCGAGCATCAGCGCGGAATTGGTGCGCGCATACAGGTCCCAGCCAATGGCGACGGTCAGCATCTGCTCGCCGAGCGTTGCGAGTGAGGTTCCAACGATCAGGGAGCGGAAGTCGCTGAATCGCAGCGCCGCGTAGGGGTCATGCGTCTGCTGCGACGTGGGGTGGCGCTGTGCAGCCTCTGCGAGCGCCTCCGCTTCGGCCCGCCCCGCCGTCTCCTCGCCACGATCCTCCGAGATAGCCAATCGTCGTCATCTCCCTGCGCCACTGCTGCCTACGTCGTGAAGTATACCGCCTCGCCTGCGGTCGGCGCGCTGGCGCGGGACGAGCATTTCAGCTAGCAGTGGATGTGACGCGCCCTCACCCCTGCCCCTCTCCCAGAGGGCGAGGGGAAAAATCCGGCGTAGCATTCTGGCTCCCCTCTCCCGCGAGGAGAGGGGTCGGGGGTGCGGGCGCGTCTCTTAGCGCTTCAGCCGTTCCGCGTACTTCTTGCGGAACTTCGCCACCTTCGGTGCGATCACCACGGAGCAATACGGCGCTTCGGGATGATTAGCGAAGTATTGCCGATGGTAGTCCTCGGCGGGATAGAAGACCGTGAGTGGCTCGATCTTCGTCACAATCGGGCGGTCATAGAGCCGCTGCTCGGTCACCTCGTGGATGACCTGCTCGGCGATGCGGCGCTGCTCGTCGTTATGCGGCAGGATCACCGAGCGATATTGCTCGCCCACATCGGCGCCCTGACGATTTAGCGTCGTCGGGTCGTGGGTGGCGAAGAAGATGTGCAGCAGATCGCTATATGACACCTCGTTCGGGTCGAAGACGATCTGCGCCACCTCGGCATGCCCCGTATTACCAGTGCAGACTTGCTGGTAACTGGGATTGGCCACATGGCCGCCCGCGTAGCCTGGCGTCACCGAGACCACGCCGCGCAGGTTATCGAAAATCGGCTCGATGCACCAGAAGCAGCCGCCGCCCAGCGTCGCCGTCTCCAGCCCACTCGCCTGCTCGTCCGTCTGTCTCGCATCGGTTCTCGTAGTGTTCTCGGTCGTGTCATCCATGTGGGTACCGCCTGTTCTCGCTGTTCTCCGGTCGCGCGCCTCGCGGCGCCGTCTCTCGGTCTCTGCGCATATCATGCCACAGCGCGCAAGGTCGCAAGAAGTCGCGCGCCGCTCGCTAGCAGTGCAGCCAGGCGAGCGGCGCGTGGTGAGACAGGCGCATGATGCGTGGGTAGGCGCTACTCCTTCACATCGGGCAGCGCCGTCATCGTCGCCATGACGACCAGGAACACCACCGCGTAGATCGCCGTCACCAGCAGCGTGTGCGCGCCGGTCACGGGTGTGAGCGGGCCGAAGGTGTTGATCAGCGAGAGCTGTGGATTTGAGAGGATCTGCGCCGCCATCACGTTCAGATTCAGCCCCAGGAAGTCGCCGCTCACCAGCGGCCAGAAGCTCCACTGAGTCAGGGCAGCGAGGAGCATCAGCGGCAGGGACGCGAGGTTATCTATCGGGAACCAGATGAGCGAGACGCTCAGCCCAGCCGCCAGCGAGCGGGTCACTGTCGTCACTGCCGCCGCCATCAAGATCGAGACGCCCAGGCTAATCAGCACCGAGGCGGCGTAGAGCCGCGCGTTCGACCAGAACGTCGCATCGGCTGCTTTGAACATGTCGAGGTTGTGCGCAGCCGTCTGAATGCCGATCAGGCCGCAGGCTGTGGCAAAGAGCATCAGCAGCGCGCCGCCGATCACGGCAATCAGCGCGATGACGCTCAGCTTGGCGAAGAGCAGTTGCAGCCGCCCGACGCCGCGCCCCAGAATCACGCGCAGCGTACCACCAGAGTATTCCATGCCGATCAGGCGCGCTGTCAGCAGGATCATCATCATGCCCCAGAAGACGCGCAGCAGGAAGAGGTACAACTCCATGAAGGTGTAGAGGACTTCCTGCGGTTGGCGCTGGAGCCGGTCGGCCAGATGGCCGCCCGTTGTAAATATCACCGTGATGAGGATATAGCCACCCACCATCAGCCCTAGCATGATCCAGAAGGTCCACTGCCGGGAGACCTTGAGCCATTCGCCGCGCATCAGACCGAGGAACGAGGGGCGCAGCCGATGCTCGGCCACCGTCGGCGCATGCGCTACACTGAGTGTCGTCGCCATCTTACCTATCCATCCTTTGCTCCTCCGCCGAGCGGCGCCACATGCCGCGCTCGATGGAGGCCAGGCAGGGCAGACTCGAGAGCCTACCTGCCGTTACTATTCTTTCACGTCGGGCAGCGCCGTCAGCGCTACCATTGCGACCAGGAACACCACCGCATAGATCGCCGTCACCAAGAGCGTGTGTGCGCCCGTCACGGGGGTCAGCGGCACGAGGAAGCTGTTGATAGTGGAGACAGCCGGGCTGGAGAGCGCCACCTGCGGCATCGCGTTGAGGTTCAGCCCCAGGAAGTCGCCGCTCAGCAGCGACCAGAAATCCCAGTGCGTCAGGCGGTCGCCCAATATCAGCAGCAGAATCGAGAAGTTATCAACCGGGAACCAGAGAATCGAGACGCCCAGGCCCGCCGAGAGCGAGCGCGTGACGGTCGTCACCGCCGCCGCCAGCAGCACCGAGACACCCAGGCTGGCATACACCGTGCCGATGTACGTCCACGTATCTGACCAGAAGGTCGCCGTCGCGGCGGTCAGCACATCGAGATTGTGCGCTGTCGCCCCGACGGCGATCAGAGCAGTTCCAGCGGCGAAGAGCGCCAGCAGCGCCGCGCCGATCGCCGTAATCAGCGCGATGACGCTCAGCTTGGCGAAGAGCAACTGCAGCCGCCCAGCCCCACGCGCGAGCACGACACGAATCGTCCCGCTCGAATACTCTATGCCGATCAGGCGCGCTGTCAGCAGGATCATCATCATGCCCCAGAAGACGCGCAGCACAAAGAGGTCGCTCTCCATGAAGGTATAGAGCGAGCCAAGTGGATTGCGCTGGAGCCGGTCGGCGAGGTTGCCACCAGCCGCCAGCAGCACCGTCAGGAGGATATAGCCGCCCACCATCAGCCCCAGCATGATCCAGAAGGTCCACTGCCGAGAGACCTTGAGCCATTCGCCACGCATCATGCCGAGGAACGAGGGTCTTCCCGCATGTTGGGTCGCCACCCGCACGCCCGCTGCGCTGAGTGTCGTCGCCATACGTCTATTCCTTTGCATCCCCCTGCGCATGTCAGAGGAGGAGCCTGTCTGGGTGACGCGCGCGGCGCTAGCGGCTGGCGTCGCCCGACTCACCCGTCAACCGCAGGAAGACTGCTTCCAGGTCCTCGCTGTAGGGCGCGATGGTCTCTGGCGCGAAGCCGGCATTCACCAGGAAGAGATTGAGCTCGCGGCCCCAGCCGCCCGGCGCCGTTGTGACGAGCGCGCCGTCGCTGTCGAGCCGCGCGCTGGCGCCCCATGGCTGCCGTTGCGCCAGCGCCAGCGCCTCTGCCGCGCGCCCTGGCTCCAGCGTCACGCGGAAGGCGCCGTGCGAGCTGACCAGGTCTTCGATGTTGGAGACCTTGACGAGCTGGCCCTTGCTCAGAATCGCCACGCGGTCGCAGATCTGGCGCACCTCCGTCAGCACATGGCTGGAGATGAAGACCGTCTTGCCCTGCGCCGCCAACTGGCGCAGCAGGTCGCGCATCTCGACGATGCCGGCGGGGTCGAGGCCATTGGCTGGCTCATCCAGAATCAGCAGATCGGGGTCGTGCAGCAGCGCCAGCCCCACGCCCAGCCGCTGCTTCATGCCCAGCGAATAGGTCTTCACACGGTCGCCGTCGCGGCCCTTCAACCCGACCAGCCCCAGCACTTCGTCAATGCGCTGCTCGGAGACGCCGCCCAGCGTCGCGGCGATGGCGCGCAGATTGTCGCGCCCGGAGAGATAGAGGTAGAGCGCGGGCTGCTCCACCAGCGCGCCGACCCTCGGCAGCACCTCCGCCGGGCCATCCGCGAGGTCGTGGCCCAGCACCTGCACGGAGCCATCCGTCGGGCGAATCAGCCCCAGCGCCATGCGAATGGTAGTCGTCTTGCCTGCGCCATTTGGCCCCAGGAAGCCGAAGACTTCGCCCTGCTTGATCTCCAGGTTGAGGTGGTCTACCGCCAACCGCGCGCCATAGCGTTTGGTCAGGTCAGTCACGCGCAGCGCCACTGGCGCACTCGTTCCCTGCGCGGCGCGGGTCTGCGTTGTCGTTGTCTCAGTCGCCATCAGTTTCATCTTCCTCCCGTCCTGCGTCAGGACGTCTGAACCACAGGGCGCAGAACTGGCCACATACGAACCAGGCGCCGCTCAGTGTCATAGGACCAGCATAGGCTTCGCTTGTCGCGTGTCTATCGTGCGCTTGTCGCAACTCTGTCGCAAAGCTGCGCACAGGTCAGCGGATGGGTATACTGTAATGTGAATTCTGGTAGAAGCTCGCTGCGGCGGGGTGAATGGCCGACGAGCGAACGTCCAGCGGGAGCGCCAGAGGGAGGGCATCAGCGCATGGCGAGCATTTTGCTGGTCGAGGACGCGCAGGAGTTGGCGCGTGTCGTCGCCCGCGAACTGGAGGCCGCCGGGTACAGCGTGACCCATGTGGCCGATGGCGTCGCCGCGCTCGATCTGCACGCGCGCCAGCGTCCTGATCTGGTGATTCTCGACTGGATGCTGCCTGGGCTGGATGGCCTGGCCGTGCTGCGACGCATGCGCGAGATAGCGGCCACCCCTGTGCTGATGCTTACCGCGCGCAATGAGGAGGCCGACCGCGTGATTGGCCTGGAGGTGGGCGCGGACGACTACTTGACCAAGCCGTTCAGCATGCGTGAACTGCTGGCGCGTGTGCGAGCGCTGCTGCGGCGCGTGGAGCTGATCCGCCAGACCGTCACTGCCGACCGTGCGCCAGGCGAGGCGCCGCTGCGCTATGGTCCGCTGCGGCTGGACCCTGGCGCACGGCTGGTTACGCTCGATGGCGCGCCAGTCGACATCAGCGCGACCGAGTTTGCGCTGCTGCATCTGCTGATGCGCAGCCCTGGCCGCGCCTTCAGCCGCGCCTATCTGCTCGAAACGGTCTGGGCGGAGGACTACGTCGGCGGCGATCGGTCGGTAGACAATGCGATTCTGCGGCTGCGCAAGAAGATCGAGCCGCTGGGCGAGGCCGTCGAGACGGTCTGGGGCGTGGGCTACCGCCTGCGCGCCGAGGGAGCGTGACGATGACGACCCGGGCTGATGCGGCTGATGCGGCTGATGCGGCTGATCGCAGAGCAGCGACACAAGCGACCACGCGGCGCAGGCGCTTTCTGGCGGCGGCGCCGTGGCGGCGCGCACTGCTCGAGACGGCAGTGCTTGCGGGGCTGCTCACGGCGATGCTGCCGCTCTACCCTGGCCAGAACACTGAGATGAATCGGCTGCTGGCGTTCATGCTGCTGATCGGTCCGGCGGGCTGCGCGCTCTGGCTGGCGATTCGCCTGCGCATCGGCGCGGGGCCGTGGTGGCGCACGTTGCTGGCCGAGGCGCCGCTGGGCCTGCTGCTAGCGCTGGCGCCCGCCTTCATCCTGCTGATGCTGCTCCAGCCCTACATGACCAGCGCGCCACAACACACCCAGGAGTACATCATCGCTGAGGTGGTGATCTCGCTGCTCTTCGCCATCGCCTTCGTGGCCTATCGGATCATTGTGCGGCTCTGGCTCTGGTGGGATGGGCTACGGCGGCGCAGCCTGCGCTGGGCGCTAACCCACGCGCTGCTCAGCGTCGCGGCCTGCGGCGCCATCGTCGTCGGCCTGGCGCTGCTCGCGCTGATACTGATCTTCGCGCGCCCCTCGGCGCCCCTCTTCCAGTGGATTACCGCGCTCGTCTTCATCTCCATCCTGATCGTCATCGGCATCCTGGCCGCGCTGCCGCCCTCCGCGCTCTTCTCGTACGTCTTCGCGCGCGGGGCCTCGCGGCGCATTCTGGCGCTGGCCCGCGCGACCGAGCGACTGCGCTCCGGCGACTACTCCACCCGCTCGCCGGTGCAGGGCGAGGACGAGGTGGCCCAACTCCAGGCCAACTTCAATGCGATGGCCGTTGACCTGGAGCGCGGTGTGCAGGACCTGCGCGCTGAACGTGATCAGGTCGCCACCCTGCTGGCCCAGCGCCGCGAGCTGATCGCCAGCGTCTCGCATGAGTTGCGCACGCCGGTCGCCACGCTGCGCGGCTATCTGGAATCCGCCACGCTGCGCTGGAACGACGACGCGACACCCGACGCCCTGCGCCATGATGTGGAGGTGATGCTGCACGAGACGCAGCGCCTCCAGGGGCTGATTGACGACCTCTTCACGCTGGCGCGCGCCGAGGTTGGTCGGCTCGATCTGCGCTGTGAGCCAACGGACATTGGCGTCGTCGCGCGTAACGCCGTCGAGACAGTGGGGCCGCTGGCCTGGCGCGACGCGCGCGTGGAGGTGGTGGCGCGTGTCTCGCCAGGGCTGCCCGACGCGCAGGTGGATGTGACGCGCGCCGAGCAGGCGCTGCACAATCTGCTGCGCAACGCGCTACGCCACACGCCGCCGGGCGGCATCATCGTGGTCGTCGCCGAGCGCGCTGGCGATCGAGGAGAGCGGCTGGCGTTGCGGGTGCGCGACACGGGCGAGGGTATCGCCGCCGATGATCTGCCGCACATCTGGGAGCGCTTCTATCGCGGCGATCTTGCCCGCGCCAGCGATGCGAGCGGTGGCGCGGGGCTGGGGCTGGCGCTGGTCAAAGAGGTGATCGAGGCGATGGGCGGCGCAGTGGAGGTCGAGAGTGAGCCGGGCAAAGGCAGCGTCTTCAGCCTGCTGCTGCCCGCGACCGCGCCCAGCGCCACCGCGCAGACCCCAGCGCCCCAGCAGACGACCCCGGCGCCCCAGCGCATCGCCGCCGCTTCATAACGGGTCGGCTGGCGGTTGCAACCGCGCCTGGATAGCCCTGCGGGGCCGCAAAGTCCGCCTGCGCGGACTGGACCTACTCAGCGAATGTGGACCCGCGCAGGCGGGTCTTGTGGCGACCGCAGTCGCCTTCAGGCGCGGTTTTAACCGCTGGCTACCACCAGCCGCCAGCCGTCCTCGCCATAAGAGTTCTCTCATCCGCCTCCGATGCTGCTCCCATGTTCCGCCCGTATCATTGGGGTGTCTGCCGCGCTGTGTTGAACGAGCGCTACGGCTGCGGCGCGCACATGGCGGGAACGCGCCAACCGCTGAAGACATTCAGCCAGCCAGCGCGTTCTATCACCAGAATGCTTGATTGCGACTCGTGTGCGTCTATCGCACATGAAAGACGTGAGTGAGCGAGATGAGAGCTATGAGGGGGGGCGCCACAATGGGTGGCTGGTTACAACGTCCACTGGGACGCATCATCGCAGGGGGTGGGCTGCTGGCGGCGCTGGCGCTGGCGGTGATCGTCTTCTACATCTATGGACCATCCACTGGGGGTGGAGGCGCGACAGGCGCACACGCTGGGACGCCTAGCGCAGCGGCGACCCTGGCGCCGACCGCGACGGGCAAGGTGTTTACGATAGACGCCTCCGCCTCGCAGGCCAGCTTCACCACGCACGAGGTGTTGCTCGGCCAGCCAAAGGCCGTTGTGGGAACAACCAACGGCGTCAGCGGGCAGATCCTGGTGGATCAAAGTACGCCTGGCCAGAGCAGCGTTGGCCAGATTCGGGTGGACCTGACGGGGCTGACGACTGACAACGATATGCGCAACCAGACGATTCAGAACCGCATCCTGGAGACGGCTGACCCCTCCAACCAGTACGCCGTCTTCGTCACGAAATCTATCAGCGGCCTGCCTAGCGCCATCGCCATCGGACAGCAGGTGTCGTTCACGCTGACGGGCGATCTCACCATCCATCAGGTGACACGCTCCGTGACGTTCAGCGCGACGGCCACGCTGACCAGCGCCAGCCAGCTCACCGGGCAGGCGCAGACGACCGTGCGCTCTAGCGACTACAACATCGCCATCCCCAATGTTCCCAACGTCTCGGATGTCTCAGACACGGTGACGCTCGCGCTGGCCTTCACCGCCAACGCCTGAGCAACGCCTGAGCGCAGACGCCATGTTCGCTGTTCGCTGCTCGCTACTTGCGCTTGCGCGGGCGCCCGCGTCGCTGGTGGGCTGGCTCATCATCACCCAGCAGATCAGGCGGCGCCAGGCGCACAATCGCCTCGGCGAGCCACGCGATGTCGTCTTCACGCTTGATCCAGGCTTCGACGCCGCCCTCCTCCAGGTAGATGACGGCTTCGTTCTGGTCACCGAAGCCATAATACTCAGGTGGCTGCTTCGGGAACGGCAGAATGCCCAGCAGGTAGAACGGCACGAATGGGTTGGTCGCCATCGCCTCGTTCAGCGCCGCATCCACCGCTTCACCCGTCTCGTTCCGGCGCAGCTTGAGCAGAAGGGCAGTGTAGGCCCAGAAGGCGCTGCCCTCCTCGGGGAACTGCTTGAGCAGCGCGTCCAACTGCTGCAGCTCCTGCTCGCCTCCGACAGCGAGCAGCCACGACGCGAGGTTGTAGCGCACACCCTGGTTGTCGTTCGGGTTGAGCCGCAGCATCTCCTGGAAATGGCCGATGGCGGCTTCGCGCTCGCCCAACCCCCAGAGGACATGCGCCAGCCCCTCGCGTGCGCGCATGTAGGGTCGGCTCTCGATAAAGCCCCAGAAATCCCCAGTGATGTCGGCAAACTTCTCGGCGCCAAGCGCCCGCTCGCCCGCCTGCATGCCTTCCTCATAGAATTGGCGGGCCTTCGCGAGATCGCTGCTCGACTCCGCCAGCACGACATAGGCGTCCGCGCAATCGGGTGAAATGGCGAGCGCCTGGCGCGCCAGCGTCTCGCGCCGCTTGCCGGTCGCGTCCATCGCCTGATACGCCAGTTCCTGCGCCTCTTCGAGCGGTGTCGTCGGCTGCGGGATGAATGGCCCACCCCGCGCAGTGAGTTGTTGGAGGAACGCGTTCGCCTCGCCCTCGGTCTCGAAGTCCTGTTCCTGAAGCAAGCGGGTTATCTCCGCCATCTGCCGTTCGAGCATGTGCGGGTTAAAGGCGGGCATTGCGGTTGCCCTGGTCCTCTTCTTTGCGGGTGTCTTCTTTGTCGGCTGTTTTGCTTTTGACTTCGTGGTGGACTTCGCGCTGGTCACGCTGCGCGCCGCCTTGCGCGCCGCCGTCGTGTCGCCATCTGACTGATGGGCGGCGGATGGCGTATTCACGTTCTGCTCCGGCTCATCGCGCATAGCAACTCCCCCTTCCGATGGCGCCTTGCGCCTGCCATCGGCTCGTTCCAGACTCGTCTCAGGCTCGTTTCAGATGTGGGCGCTTCTGGAAAGTATACACCGTGCAGAAGTGACCGCATCTGGCTGGCCAGTACGAGGCGCGAACGGGAGTTCGGCGCGGCAATCGCGGCAATTCGGAGTGGGCGCGCGTGAGTGTGCGCTAGAGTTGCGCGAGGATGTCGAGCGCCTCGGCCTGGTCGCGCTCCAGCGTCTTCATGCTGATGCCGCGCAGGTAGGCGCAGACCTTCTGGCGTGGCCAGCGCTCCTCGATGCCCAGCCGCACGATCTGCCGCTGGCGTGGGCGCAGCCGGTCAATCGCGGTGGTGAGCTGCACGCGCGTGAGCAGGCGTGTCACGCCATCCGCGCGAACGAGTGGCAGCACGGCGCTCTCTTCGCCACGCGGCACGGCGCGCAGGAATTCGCGGATGAGCGCGCGTGTCTGGGCGCGGCGCATCGCCTCGGTCAGCGATGTGGCGGCTGATCCGCGCACGCCGAGCGCAGCGTAGGCGGCGTCGTCCGCCGTCAGCGCGTCCAGCGCGTGCGCCGCCGCCGCATCGCGCTCCTCCTCCTGCTCCAACGTGTCTGGCTGCCCCTGCGCGGCGTCTGCGTCAGCGCGTGGGCGGTTGATTGGTCGCTGGTTCGCCTGCTGGGGCGTCGTGCCCTGCCCGGCGTTGTGATCCCACATGGCGCCTGCCCTCCCCGGTCATTGCTCTCATTCATTCTTGCGGAGTTCTACGAAACTCTGCGGAGGAGTTGGCGCATGCGTCACGCACAGTGGTGACTCCACAGAGGACTCACCAAAGATAATAGAACATCTGTTCTCTGTCTGTCAACTGTTTCAGGCGTATTGGGCCAACGGCGCTGTGAAGAAGCTGGCGGTTGAAACCGCCAGCCGCCACGCGCTCATGGAATCAGGCGGATGGTGAGCGCCTGCGCCAGCGTGTGCGCGCCGCCATCGAGCAGCAGCGCCCCGACGACGATGATGAGGAGGACCGCGAGGGTCGCGCCAAGGCTCAGGGGAGCCGCTGAGGCTCGCTCGGCCTCGGCGATGCGCGCGGTGTAGAACTGGAGCAGCACGAGGTCATATTGCATGGCGCGCAGGGTCTCCTCGCTGGTGTCGGGAGCGCCGGTGCGTGGGTCGGGCGCGGAGAGCCGCCGCACATGCGCCTCGATGGTCGTGCGGCGCGTGCGCAGGTCGCGCAGCCACGCGCGCCGCCAGCTCCCCAGTCCCAGGCGGTAGGGTAGCTCGATCAGCGCGAGATAGGGCAATGCCAGGGCCAGCGCCAGCAGCGGCGCCCGCTCGCTGATGGTCACGATGACCGTGTGCGCCTGGCCAGCGACCAGCGAACCGCTCAGCAGCGGCCAATGCGCCAGCCCCAGGCGCCCGGCGAGCAGCCAGGCCAGCGCCACCAGCGCGCCCGTCAAATACGAGAGCGTCGCCAGCGCGGGCGCCAGCGCATAGCGCCGGGCGGCGGGAACCCAGCGGCGCGAGCCAGTCATCTCGGCGGCCAGGCGCAGCGCGCTCAGCAGCAACGCAGGCAGCGCCAACGCCACCAGCGCCGTCGTCGCCACCAGCGCAGCGGGCGCCGCCATCACCGCGAGCAGCCCCGCCGCCATCTGCAACAGATCGGGCGTCGTCGTGGGCAGGCCGTGTGTTTGCGCCTGCGCCACCAGCGGCGCGAGCAGGCCGAAGCGGTCGAGCGCGTAGCCACTGGCGACGAATGTGGCGAGCGTCAGCAGCGCGCCCACGCCGCCGATCAGCAGCCACCAGATGCGTAGCGCCACCGCCACGCCGCGCGAGCCGCCGCGTCCGTTGCAGGCCGAGCGTGTCGCGCTGAAGCAGACGCCCGCCAGGGTCTCCACCAGCGTGACACGCCCGCGCGAGGTCAGCAGCAGCAGAATCGTCCAGAGCGTGAAGGCGAGCAGCGTGATCAGCGCATAGCTGGCGGCGACCAGCGGCTGCTGCGTCAGGGCATTGGCGATGCTGGCCATGCCAGCGGCCACCCCGCTCAGCGGAGTCAGCCAGAGCGCGGCGACGGTCAGCAAGCTGAGCAGCGAGGATTCGAGCGGGGCGACATTGGCGCTGTTGAGCGCGCCGCGTAGCTCAAAGAGCGCCTGCCCCATGCGCTGCGGATCCACCGGAGCGCCGAGCGCGCCCTGCCACGACCGCAACGCGCGGCTGATGACGCCCGTGTGTCTGCGCCAGAGGTAGGGACGGCGGCGTGGCAGCGGGAACTGCTCATTGCTGGCGGCGACCGCGCTCTCGCGCCGCAGCCGCGTGATGTCGCGCGCGATGCCGACGACAAGCTGCCGATAGTCCGGGCTGGCGCCATCCTGCTCCAGCCGCTCGGCGGCGACCGCCAGCCACGCCCGCTGCGCCAGCGCGCCATAGCGACGAACCACATCGTAGTAGCCGCTCGCGTGGATGCGCGCGAGGCCGCTCTGCTCCAGATCACGCGCCAGCGCGCTCAACTCGCCCGCCAGCACGCTCAGCTCATTGAGCGCCTGCCGTGCGACATCGGGCGGCTGCAGCGAGCGCATCTGCTGGGTCAGCGTCGGCTGGCGCGCGTCGGCTGGCGCGGCGCCTGGGTCAGCGTCGGCCAGCGCGACGGCTGGCGCAGTGGCGGCCACCGGCGTGGTCGGCCTGGCTCCTGGCGCGGCGCTGATGCGGGCGCTGGTCTGCGCGCTGGACTGCGCGCTGGTCTGGCGGGTGGTGGGGCGTGGCGCGGGGCCGAAGAGCTGCGCGGCGGCGGCTCCGCTGATCTGGTCGTCGCCGGGCGGGAATGGCTGGGGCGCGCGAAGAACCGTCCGCCGCGCTGTGTGCTGGGAGGTCTGCGGTGGCAGCGACGACTGCGCAGGCGACAGGCTATCGAGCGCGGGCAGATCGCTGATCGGCTGGCTCGATGCGCCCGATGTCGCAGAGCGCCACCGCTGCGGGTCACGCGGATCGCGCGATGGCTCTGAGCCACTGCGTCCGCTGGGCGCGCCAGATCGGCTCGATGACATGCTCCGCTCCTTCCGCCACGCTCCGCCGCTTGCCGTCAAATACCGTCAGATACCGCTGCGCCCGTGAATGGCCAGCGGACGCCATGAGGCAAACAGGGGATGCAGGTTCATTGTACCAGTGGCCTGCGCGTCGGGCAACAACTACAGCCCGGCTGGCGGTGGAGTCCGCCAGCGAGCGGCTACTGGCGGTGTTTGACGGCGGGTAAACCCGCGTCTAAGGGCCTGCGGGCCGCGAAGCCCGCCTGCGCGGACTAGGAACCGCCGGGAGGGGGTGAGCCTGCGGAGGCAGGCTTCGCCGCGACCCGCAGGTCGCCCATAGGCGCGGGTTTACCCGCTGGCCCGCTCCGATCAATGCGGAAACGTCGCCAACCGCCCGCTGCGCCCGCCACACCGCCTGCTGCTCTGCACAACGCCGCGCGCTGCTGGTATACTGCTGACGGCGCCTGCGTATCGCGTGCGCGCCGCATCACCGACGCATCAACACCCATTTCGATAGCGCAGCGAGGAGCTTTGCATGGCCGATGTGCGGCCCGTTCCCGGAATCCGCTACGCGCCAGGAACCGACCTGGCGGCGGTTGTCACCCCGCCCTATGATGTCATCTCGCCGGAGGCGCAGGCGCGCTACTACGCGCGCTCGCCAGAGAACATCATCCGGCTGGAGCTAGGCCGCGACGAGCCAGGCGACGATGAGTTGGCCAATCGCTACACACGCGCCGCCGCCACCTTCGCCGCCTGGCGGCTACAGGGCGTCCTCCAGCAGGACGCCCCCGCGCTCTACCTCTATGAGCAGCGCTTCAGCCTGCCAGCCAGCGGCGGCGAGCGGCGGCGGCTGAGCCTGCTGGCGCGCGTGCGTGTCGAGCCGTGGGAGGCAGGGGTGGTGTTGCCGCACGAGCGCACGCTCAGCAAGCCCAAGAGCGACCGCCTGAAGCTGACGCGCGCCACCGCCGCGACACTCAGCCCGATCATGGCGCTCTACGACGACCCACGCGGCGCGCTGGCGAAGGCGCTGGCCAAGCCGCTCAAGCGCGCGCCCGAGCTGAGCTTCAGCGACGAGAGCGACGAGCAGCATCGCCTCTGGGTCGTGCGCGACGCCGCACTGATCGAGCGGGTGGCGACCTTCTTCCGCGACCGCCAGCTCTACATCGCCGATGGCCACCATCGCTATGAGACGGCGCTGGCCTATCGCGAGGAGCTGCGCGAGGCGCGCCGCGAGCTGCCGCCAGAAGACGCCGCCAACTTCACCCTGATGGCGCTCGCAGCCATCGAAGACCCCGGGCTGGTCGTGCTGCCAACCCATCGCATCGTGCGCGGTGTTCCGCAAGAGCGGCTGGCCGAGTTCCGGCGCGACCTGGATGGCCTCTTCGAGAGCGCGCCGCTGCTGACTGGCGGCCTCGACGAACTCGATGGGCTGGGCGCAGGCGCGGTGACGGAAGCGCTGGCCGAGGCGAGCGCGGGCGGGACTCGCACGGCCTTCGCGCTGGTCGCGCCCGATGGCGTGCGTATCTTGCGTCAGACCGACGCCGGGCGCGCGGCGATGGACAGGCGCACGGGCGAGGCCGGGGCAGCCTCGGAGGCCTGGCGCGCGCTGGATGTCGCCGTGCTGCACGAGCTAGTGCTGGCGCAGGGGCTGAGTGTCAGCGAGCAGTCCATCCGCGCGGGCGAGCATGTCACCTACACCCGCGACGCGCAGGCCGCGCTCGACGCCGTGCGCACGGGCGCTGACGGCGCGCAGCTTGCCTTCCTGCTCAATCCCACGCCGCCAGCCGCCATTCGCGATGTCGCACGGGCGGGCGACCGCATGCCGCAGAAGTCCACCTATTTCTATCCCAAGCTGATCACCGGGCTGCTGATCAATCCGTTGTGGTGAGACGGTGATGGCCCAACGACATCCACAGCGCGAAGGGGAGGAGCGCCAGATGGAGGAGAACCCGACACCGCCGCTCGAACGCCGCTGCCCGGCCTGCGGAGCCGCCATGCCCCAGGAGGCGCGCTTCTGCGGCGCCTGCGGCATGGAATCACCGCCACCAGCGGGTGCGCTTGCGGAGCAGCCTGCGACGGCTGCCAGCGTGACGGCTGCCGCTGCGGCGCCCGCTCCGGCGCCCGCTGCGCCTGTCTCTCCTGGCCCGGCTGCGGCGACAAGTGGCGCCGTGCAGGCAAATGGCGTGGGGGATGGCGTGGAGGGACGCATCTGCCCGTGGTGCGACGCGGTGAATCCGCTCGATGGTGTGCGCTGCGTGGCCTGCGACGCGGTCTTCCCGACGCCCGCTGGCGATGAGGCGCTCGAACGAGCAGCGCGGGCGCGCATCCAGTCCATGGAGAGCGAGCTCAACCAGCGACGCGCGGGCTGGTGGCCATTCCGCGCACGCTAGCGAAGGCGGGTGCGGCCAGCGCGGGTGCGGCCAGCGCGGGTGCGGCCAGCGCGGGTGCGGCCAGCGCGGGTGCGGCCAGCGCGGGTGCGGCCAGCGCGGGTGCGGCCAGCGAATGAATTCGCGCCTGAAGGCGGCTTGCGAGCCGCCA
>JAICSR010000146.1 GCA_025936795.1 Ktedonobacterales bacterium
GGGAAGGGGCTTGCGCGCAAGTCATCCCCTTGCGCTCTCCGCCGCCAGCAGCGCAGGGATCTGCGCCACAGAGTCGAGTTCGGGGCCGTCCCAGGTGGGGCGGCCCTCTTCGCGCGCCTCATAGGTGTCGTCGTGCGGTGGACGCACCCGAATCGCGCGCATCCCCACCGCGCGCGCGCCGATCACTTCTTCGGGACGGTCGCCGATGTAGAGGCAATCGCCTGGCGCGACTCCCAGCCGCTCACAGGCGATCTGGTAGATGTGTGGATCGGGCTTGAGGTAGCCAACCGCGCAGGAGAAGACGGGCGCCTCGATCAGCGCCGCAAAGGGCAACGTCTCCCAGAGCAGCGGCGTCTCGGCGGAGCAATCGCTGATGAGGCCAAGCCGATAGCCCTGCCGCTTGAGCGTGGTCAGCGCCTCCAGCGCGCCCGGCAGCGCGACCAACACCTCGCGTGAAAGCTCCATGCGAATGCGAATCGCTTCGCTGACGCGCTCTGGCGCCAGCGGCCAGCCCTGCTGCGCGTAGATCCACGCGATGTTCTCCTCGATGCTGGCAAGCTGACCCGTGGCGCGCGCTTGCCAGGTTTCGTGCGTGAAGCTGCGCAAGAAGGCGTCGGCGTCGGGCGTCTGCAACACCTCGGTCATGGCGACGAGGACGCGCTCATGCGCCGTGAACGAAAAGCCATCCACCAGCGTGCCGTACAGGTCGAAGATAATGACATCTGGACGCATGAATCCTCCAGGTCTGTTCTCAACTACGCGCGTTCGCGGACGACGACGCATCGTCGGCGCGTGCGGCGGCGCGACGCGCCGCCAGCCGTCGCAGCAGCGCGCTATAGGCGGCCAGCGCCAGCGCCAGCGTCGAGGGCAGGTAGAGCAGCCCCAGCGGCCCACGCGAGCCGAGCGCGCAGATGGCGAAGACCACCAGCGTCGCGCCCCAGAGCGCCAGCATCCCTGCCCCCACGATCAGTCGTGCGCCTGGCCCTGGCGAGGGACGCGCCCGCGCGTCCACCACGGCCCCCGCAGCGCCCACCAGCGTCAGCATCAGCAGGCCAAGCAGCAGCGCCCAGACAGCGCCCGCTGGGTGCGTCGCCAGCAGCGAGACAGCGCGCGTGTCGGCGGCCGGACAGGCGACCCCGCGTGGCGGCGTGACAGCGCAGACAGGATAGAGCGGCGCAAGCAGCGCCATCGGTAGTGTCAGCAGGCCAATGACGGCGGCGGCGACTCCTGCGCCCAGTTCCATCCGCCAGAGGGTGATGCGTCGCGCCATAGGCCTCCTCGTTGGCTAATCCCAGCCATTGCGGCGCGGGCGTGACGCGCCACGTCGGCCTGAGCCGCCCGAACGCTCGCCGCGCCCACGCGAGCCGCCGCGCGAGCCGCGCCGCGCGCCGACTGGCTCATCATAGGCGCCATACCCCGCAAAGGGATCACCGAAGTCATCGGGACCAGGGTGATAATTGAGCGTATGCGAGGCGTCCCACCTGCCATCATCCAGATCGCCGCTCGTCTCGGCGCCTTTGCCCCGCTTGCCGCCGAAGATCATCGCCCGCAAGAAGGGGCCATAGCCGCCGCGCAGCAGGATGCTGAGCGTGATGACGGCGATGACCAGGCCGATCAGTGTGGTGACGCAGGTCAGCGCGGTCGCGATGGTAGCTCCCGTCAGCGCGGGCGCGGCTGGGGCGATGGAGCCTGCGGACCCGGCGCTGATCGTCGGCACGGCGGCAGGGGTGGGTGAGCCAGTGGGGGTGATGGTTGCGGTGGCGTCGGCGGCTACCGCAGCCACAGCGGATGCGGCGAAGGCAGGCGCGATGCCGCCCACCAGGATGCCCACCAGCGACGCCAGCGCGATCAGGCTCAGCAGCAGTGCGGCGCCCCAGAGGGTAGCGGTCAGCCGAACACTCCGCTTCATGCCTCGCGTGTCTCCCCGCGCTCCTCGCGCCCATGACCAAACCATGACCAAGCTCGCTGCGCAACGCCGTCAGTCTACAGATGCGCGCCCACGCCTGTCAACCACGCGGGACCACTGACGGCGCGCTGCTAGAGTGGCAGCACGCGGGTGTTGGTGAGGTAGGGCGAGGCGAAATTGGTCAGGTCGCCCGCCTGTGCGCCTGGCGTGAGGAAGAGGCGCGCCGAGAGCGGCTTGCGCAGTCGCCAGGCCAGCGCCGCCACATCGCCCAGCAACGCGGCGACCGCTGGCAGGGGGGCGTCGCCGGGCAGCGGCGTCGTATCGAGGCCAGTCCCACAGACGGCGGAGTAGGCCAGCAGCGATGTGACGCTCAGCATACCTTCAGCGCCGCGCATGCCCAGTGTCTCATCCTCCAGCACCGGCAGCATCAAGCCACAGTAGCCGCAGGATGGCGCTACATCCGCCGCCGCGCCGCGAATGGCCGCCGTCAGTGCCGCAGCCAGCGCCAGTGTTCCTGGCGCGCCAAAGAGGCCCAGCCCCGCCTGCTCCATTGCCGCCGCGATGCTCTCATCGCCCATCGGCGCGGGCGAGAGGTCCACGCCGCCATAGACGAAACCTGTCTCCTCCGTCAGCCGTTGCAGCAGCGTCGCCACCGGGAGCGCCGCATTGGCCAGCGCCGCCCGCACTGCGCGCTCGATCTGCGGCAGCGTCGCCAGCGCATCGGCTGACTGCTCGTGGTCGTCGCCTGCGCGCGCTGCGGTGATCGCCTCGCCCACCAGCCCGGCGCACTGCAAGCCAAACGCGACCCGCCACTCCGGTCCACGCGCGTAGGACTGTGGGAAGAACGGTCCACCTGGCTCACACATCGCCAGCAGCGCAAAGCGGAAGTTCGCATCGCCCGCGCTCGCCTCCGCCAGCCCACGCATCACCTGCGCCGTCGCCAGCGCCGCCGGATAGCGCGGGGCATGCTCGCCCCAGGCGACCTGCGCTGTGGCATTGAGCGCAGGGCGTGGCGCCAGCAAGTCCACCAGCAGCGGCAGTCGCTCCAGCGGGAAGGCGGGGTCCCAGGCGGGCGCTGGGCCGAGCGAGAGATAGTTGATCTGCTCGGCATCGCAGATGGCGTGCAGGTCGTCGGCGTAGGCCAGTAGCGCGGCGTCATCCCAGCCGCCCAGGTCTTCGAGCAGTGGGCGTGTGGCGATGCGCGTCGTCTGGACGGTGTAGCCCTCCGCCTCGGCGCTGGCCTGGGCGTGGCGCAGAAACTCTGCTGCACGCGCCAACGTCGCGCCACTCAGCGGGTGGGCGTCGCCAATCAAGAGCGTGATGGCGCGAATCGTCGTCATGGCCGCTGTGTCCTTCCTGATGCGCTGCTAGAGACTGTCATGCGCGGCGCCCGCTAGTTGAGCTTGGCGCGCACTTCTTTGGTGGACTCAATGCGTCGGCGCAGGCGCCCATTCTCTGGCGCGTTGGGCGCTTGCTCCAGATAGGCGGCAATGTCGGCGGCGGCCAACAGCGACTCGCCGAGCGCCAGGCGCAGCAGGCCACGGTCGCGCAGCTCCTGTGGCAAATCGGGGCGCAGCAAGACGAGCCGGTCAATGATTTCGAGCGCGCTGGCGGTATCGCCGCGATGTAGATAGACCAGCTTCAGATTGTAGAGGACGCGCGTGAGAATCTGCCGCGTCGAGAGCGCGCGCGCCCAGGTTGGATCGAAGCTGCGCGCTGTCTGTGGCGCGAGCAGACGCAAGATGAACTGGTGGCAGGTTGGCTCGTCGAGCAGCTCGCCGCGATTGGCGACATCCACATAGAGGTCGCCGCCCTCATCGGCTGAGAGCGGCCACTTGACCATGAAGTGCGCTGGCAGCCCCACGCCCTGCAATGGCGCGCCCAGCCGCCGCGCGACCTCCAGATAGACGATGCTCAGCGTGATCGGCAGGCCCTGGCGCCGCTCCAGCACGTCGTCGAGGAAACTGCTGCGTGGGTCAGCGTAGCTCTCGTCGGTCCCGTGGAAGTTTTCGCGCCGCGCCAGCGTCTCCACCATCGTCTCCAGCACGCGCTGGGCGGTGGAGCGCCGCGCCGCCTGGTCGGCGCGCAAGAGGCGCGCACTGGAGCCGAGCGCCGCCCAGACCTCCGCCGCGAGCGCATCGAGCGTGGAGATGGAGCGGGCGTGGTCGAGCGTTGGGCGCACGACCTCGGCCACCAGCAGGGCGCCCTCGTCGAGTCTGAGCGCCGCATCGGCCTGGCGCGTGAATGCGGCGAAGCGCAATATGGGCGCGAAGGCTAGCTCCTGCACGCGCCTCTCCTCCCGCGATAATCACTCTGCTGTGGGCGCCCACCTGCGCCCAGATCGCAAACCCGCCGCACGCTCGCGCGGCTCCCCCATAGTGTACCGCACGGCGCGGCGGATGTTCTGGCGCCGCACACGCGGTTGGTGAGATATGCTGAGAGCAGCGACGGCGGCGCACTGGTGGCGCCTGGCGCCATTCGAGCAATGAGGAGCAAGGCCATGGCGACTCGCAGAGCATCGGCAGAACAGACCGTGGAGCAGGCGATGGAACCCACTCAGGGCGCGCGTGGTGGCGCGACGCCTGCGCTCATCGCACTGGGCGCGGCATTGACCCCATTGGCCGTCGGCATCGCCTACAGCCGCGTCGCCGTTGAGCATGCGGCTCCGCTTCCACCCGCCATCGAGGCCGAGCGACATGAGTTCCTAAGCCCCATGGCAGGGATGATTAGCTACTATGCCGATGAGCGCGGAGAGGGGCGCCCGTTGCTGCTCGTTCACGGCGTCAACGCAGGCGCATCGGCCTATGAGATGGGTCCGCTGTTCGATGCTATTCGTGGGCAGCGACCGGTCTATGCGCTCGACTTGCCTGGCTTCGGCTTTTCCGAGCGCGGCGACCGCGCCTACTCGGCTGATCTCTTTGCCGTCGCCCTGCTCGACCTGCTCGATGAAATCGGCGCCGAAGCGCGCGGCGGCGCGGACGTGGTGGCGCTCTCGTTAGGGAGCGAGTTCGCGGCGCGCGCAGCCAACCACCGACCAGAGCGAATACACTCACTGGCGCTGATCTCGCCAACGGGCCTCGCGGGTCAAGCGCATGAGAATCGCTCACAACGCAGAGGCGCTAGCGGAGCTAGCCGCTGGTGGTATAGGCTGTTCGCGTTCCCCCTCTGGAGCCAGGCATTCTATGATGCGCTTGTCAGTTGGCCCAGCCTACGCTACTTCTTGCAGCGCAGCTTCAATGGCGCCGTGGACCCCGGCTTACTGGAATATGCGTGGGCGACGACCCACCAACCAGGCGCGCGATTTGCGCCGCTCTACTTTGTGAGCGGTCAACTCTTCACCTCCAATGCCATCGAGAAACTCTATCGGCGAGTCGCGCAGCCGACGCTGGTGATCTTCGACCGTGACGGCTTCGTCAACTTCGATGCGCTGCCCGATCTGCTGAGCGCACGCGCCAACTGGCAGGCGAAGCGTGTCGCGCCCACATGCGGGCTGCCGCAGTTCGAGCGCCTGGATGACACTATGCGAGCATTGCAGACCTTCTGGAGTCAGACACCCGCCTTGCGGTTGTAGGCGCCGACGCGCCGACGCGCCGCCGTGTCCGCAGGTGTGGCAGGTGATGTAGACTGGCAATGCGATGAGTTGACGAACGATTCAACCCGGTATCCGCGTCTGTCGCCAGCGCTGGCGAGGGAGGCTCCTATGCCCTGGACAGTGGGACTGGCCGTGCGCGTCTTCACGCATGAGCGGGCGCATGCCGGACGGCGGCGGGTGGTGGAGGCGCTGGTCGCGCTCGCGCAGGAGCAGCGGCTGGCGGGCGTCACCGTCACACGCGCGCTCGCCGAGGCCCCTTCCCCTGACGCGCCGGGTGGCGACGGCCCGCCGCTGATTGTCGAGATGGTGGATCGCGCCGAGCGCATCGAGGCGGTCTTGCCGCAGATCGCCGCCCTCATCCCACAGGGCGCGCTCAGCGTCACCGAGACGCGCATTTATCTGCCTGCCTCGCGTCTGCGCGCCAGCGATGCGCGTGAGCAGCCCGAACAGACGCTGCCACCAGACGCGCCCGCCGCCGAGGCGCTGCACGCGCTGCTCAATCATGGCGTGCGTCTGATTCCCGTGCTCGATGCCACACGCAAGCCGCTCGGCGTCCTCACCATCAATCACCTGCTGCGCCAGATCAAAGATGAACTGACCGGGCGCCCACTCGACCTGAGCCAGCCAGCGGAGTTGCGCGAGCGGCTGCTGGCGCAACTCGATGGCAAGTGCGCCCGCGACCTGATGCGCTCCCCCGCGCTGAGTGTGCGCGACGATGCGCCGCTCGATAGCGTGGCGCGCACGCTGACGAGCCACCACATCACCCGCGCGCTCACACTGGACGGCGAGGGTCGCTGCACCGGCATCGTCAGCGAGCATACGCTGGCTCGGCTGATGACGCGCTCGCTGCTGCTCTCCGACGCGGATGCGCTCGCTCTGGCGCCTGGGCATGCCGAGACGCGCGCGGCGCTGGCGGGGAGTGTCGAGCCGACCGGTGGCGAGCGGCTGCTGGCAGGCATGCTTGCCGACCGCAGAGCGCCAACGCTGGCGGAGACGGCGACATGGGACGAGGTGACGCTAGCGATGGAGGCGGCTGATTCGGGTGGTGTGGCGCTGGTGGTGGATGCGCGTGGGCTGCTGCGCGGCGTGATCGAAGAAGGCGCGCTGCTGGAACGCGCCACCGGAGCCACACACGAGCGTGGGCTGACAACCCTGCGCCGCCTATTGGCCCAGGCGACTGGCCAGCGCGAGGCGCCCGACCAGCTGCGGACCCTGCGCGCAGGCGCGCTCAGCCAGCCAGCGCGACTGATCGAGGCGCCCGATACGCCGCTGGCGCTGGCGCTAGCGCACATGGTCACGGCTGGCGCGGTGGACTACGCCGTCATCGCTGCGCCCGACACGCCACCCGACGGTGTACTTTGGCGCCAGGATGCCCTGCGCGCGCTCGTTGGTGGCTAAGGCCACCCGCAGCGCGCGCTTAGCCGCCGACGGGGGCGGCTGCGGCGGCCAGCGCCGAGCCGAGCAGCGTCACTCGGCTGGCCGGAATGGTGTTGCGCGTGTGGTCGCGTTTGCCCTTCACACGGATCAGGTCGCCCTCGGTCATCTGCGCAAGCGCCTCTTCCCAGCTCAGCCGTGCGCCGTCGCTACGCGCAATCTTCGAGCCGGATTGTAGCAGGACGGTCGAGACACGCCCGCTGCGCACACTGGCGGCGGTCAGGTTGGCAGGGCCAACAGCGATGACTTTCATCAGGCGACCATGCGGCTTTCTGGCCTTCGCCGCCTTGCCCTGCTTGCTCGCCTTGCTCTGTTTGCCAGCATCGTTATGCCCGTCGGCATGGCCGTCGGCGTGCGGCTCCGCAGCGCGGGCTTGCCCATCCAGCGCGAAGATGCGGCGTGGCAGCGCATCAATCTGCGGCGCGCTCTGGAACAGCTGGTTGTCGTAGGTGCGTGGCAGCAGCATCGTGATGCCCTGCGCCACCAGGGTGAAGGCGTAGACGACGCCTTCTTTGGTCGGCTGCATCTTCTTCATCGAGACGGAGCCGCCGTCAATCTCCAGTGGCAGCGCTGAGGACGCGCGCACGGTGATGCTGGAGGCGCGATAGTACTCGGCGCTCGTCAGGCTGGGGCGCTGGCGCAGCAGCAGCGAGGCTAGCTGGCGACTGGCGCTCAGCGCATCCGTCGCCGTGATGAGGCAGACATCGAGCTGGCCGTCGTCTATGAATGCGTCTGGCGTCATGCGTGTGAAGGAGCCATAACGGCGCGTATTGCCGACAACGATCTGCGAGACACGCCCCTCCCACTGCACATCGTTGAGCGTCACCTGCACGGGCGTCGCGCGAAACGTCGGCAGCGCCTGCACGGTGGCGAGGCCGACGGCGGCGGTCCCGATCACGTTCTTCAGTGGCTTCGAGACCCGCGCGATCACTGCGCCATCGAGGCCGAGGCCCGCCATCAGCATGAAGTATTGCCCGTGCCGACCATTGATCGTCACATGCCCCACATCCACCCGGCGCCGCTCCGCGCTGGCCATCTGCATCGCCGCGACGCGCAGCCGCGACGAGATGCCCACCTCGTGCGCCCACAGATTGGCGGTACCACCAGGCAGCGAGCCGATGGCGACATCACTGCCCATCACGCCGTCAATGATCTCGCTGAGTGTGCCATCGCCGCCGCAGTTCACCACGACATCGTAGCCGCTGCGCGCAGCCTGACGCGCCAGCTCGGTCGCCTGGCCGCCGTGCAACTTGTGACGCACACTGACATCCCAGCCATGCGCCTGAAAAATCTGCAATGGCTCTGTAAGATCGATTCCGCCGTGTCCGGAGCGCGGATTGGTGATGAGACAGGCGCGCACTACGCGATTCGCCATCGTTGACGTCCTCTTCCTCCCACATGCTGCTGTGCTGCGGTTGCGGTTGCAGTGTCACGCGCCGTCACGCGGCTGCGAGGCCATGATGCCGCTGGTTCTGCGCGCGGCGCTCGCGGAAGCGTGTCCAGGCCATGCCGAGCAGATGGAATACCACGATGCCGACGACCAGCATCAGCGCCCCCAGCAGATAGCTCGCCAGCACGTCGCTGGGCCAATGCTCGCCCTCCAGCACACGCGATGGGCCAATGAAGATGATGAAGTAGAGGCTCACAATCCGCACGACCCAGAACAGCGGGCGCCAGGCGGGGCGCCTGGGATAGGCCACCACAGTCAGGTAGAACAGGAAGCCGTAGAACGCGATCACATGCGTCACATGGCCGCTGGGATAGCTGTAGAGGCCCAGATGCGCGACCGCATGAATCTGCACGCCCTGCGGGCGCGGGCGCTTGACGAGGCCGTTGAGCGTCACATTCACGAAGTCGGCGCCGAAGCCACTGAGGGCAGCGCAAAACGCCGCGCGAATCTGGCGCGCCAGGGCCAGCAGCGCGATGACGACCAGCGCGACCGCGCCCGCCGGGGTGGGCCAGTTCGCATCGCTGGCGAAGTTGATGATGCGCATCAGCGTCGGCTGATGTAACTCTTGCACCCA
>JAICSR010000347.1 GCA_025936795.1 Ktedonobacterales bacterium
GCCATTGCACATGACCTCTGGCGTCTCGCGCAGCAGCGTAGACAGGCGCTCCAGGTCATCCTCCGTGAACTGTCGAATTGTCACATCACTCATCGCCGCCCAACTCCTTACGGTCTCCGCGCGCCTTGCGACGCGCTACACCAACTGGAATGTCCAGTTGGTATGACGCATGCGATTGGCAGCTATTACAGCAACATATCGCGGGCGCTCTGCCCGTTGAGGCCGCTCAAGGAGGCGCATAGCATCATGTGGGATATTCTTGCCTGGATCATCGTTGGAGGAGCCGTCGGCGTGCTGGCCACCCTCACCGTGCAGGGCGCGAGCATGGGGATTGTCATGGATATCTTCGTTGGCGTCATCGGGGCCAGCCTGGCTGGCGCGCTGCTCACCTTCCTGGTTCCCAGCACGTTTGTCCTCGATGGCTTCAATCTCGTCAGCCTGCTCGTCGCTCTCGCTGGCGCCGTCATCCTGCTTGCGCTAATTCGCGCCGTCAGCAGCCCACGTCAGCGCGCTGCCTGACCGCTGCCTGGCCGCTGCCAGCGAGCGCCGATGGCGCTCATTTCACCACAATCACGACTTCCATCCCTGGATGAATCGTGCAGATGATCTTATACGTGCCAGCCTGCTTGAACTGGATGTTGACGGGCGCCTGGCCATTGGTGAAATAGAGGCCACTCGGCTTGGCGAGCTGCGCGGGCGTGCCAGGCGTCGGTTGGCATTTCAGGTTCTCGCCAACGCAGATGAAGTGAACACCACCGCTGCTCGGCGGGTCTGTGAACTTCACCGACTGCCCCGCCGTGATCGTCACCCGCTGCTGAATGAAGTTGGAGATGCCCAGCTCCACCACGTTGCTCGGTGGAGCCGTCCCCTCCCCGGTGCTCAGCGTGGTCACACTCCAGAAGGCGCCGCACCCGGCCAGGCTCAGCGCCAGCATCGCCACCACGAGCAGGCCCAGCGGCAGACCCAGCGCGGCCAGCCGTCTGCGGGGGGCCGACGTGTGATTCTTCAAGCTGTCGCGCATCCTTTCACCTCATCCCTGGCCCATCGTGATCGCACTCCATCGCTCTCCAGTGGACGTGGCCCGCGCTGCCACGCCGCTCAACGCCTCGCATTTGTGGCGCCCGATAGACGTTCGATCACGCCTGGCTCACGCCTGACTGGCCTCTGGAAGCGTAGCGGCGCGCGAGCGCATGGGATAGCATAGAATACGCCTATGCCCGAATGAGGATGGTATAATCATCTGGAGCGCCCGGCGCGCAAGTGACCGCGAGGGCGAGATGCCTTTCGACCAAGCGCTGGCCAGGTGTTGGCGCTCGACTTCCAGCGTGCGCCAATCGTCGCCCCCAAGAGAGATAAAGTAGCCATGAGCTTTTTCAACAGAGTATTCGGTGATCCAAACGACCGCGAGCTGAAGCGCATCAGCCCGACCGTAGATCACATCAATACGCTCGAAGACGAGATGAAGGCGCTCGACGACGACGAATTGAAGGGCATGACGGCGGAACTCAAGCAGGAACTTGAGAACGGCGCCTCGCTCGACGACATCCTGCCCGAAGCGTTCGCCGTCGTGCGTGAGGCCAGTACGCGGGTGCTGGGGATGCGCCACTTCGATGAGCAGTTGATCGGCGGCGTCGTGCTGCATGAAGGCAAGATCGCCGAGATGCGCACTGGCGAGGGTAAGACGCTCGTCGCCACGTTGCCCTCCTACCTGAACGCGCTGACTGGCAAAGGGGTGCATGTCGTCACCGTCAACGATTACCTGGCCCAGCGCGACCGCGACTGGATGGGGCGCATCCACGAGTTCCTCGGCCTCTCGGTCGGCGTGATCCTGACTACGCAGAATCCGCAGGGACCGGAGCGCAAGAACGCCTATCAGGCCGACATCACCTATGGCACGAACAACGAGTTCGGCTTCGACTACCTGCGCGATCACATGGTACCAGACCTCATCTACGCCTCGCAGCGTGACCTGAACTTCGCCATCGTGGACGAGGTGGACAACATCCTGATTGACGAGGCGCGCACGCCGCTGATCATCTCCGGTCAGGGCGAGGAATCCGTTGACCTCTACAACAAGTTCGCCCGCCTCGCGCCGCGCCTGAAGGCCGAAGATGACTACGCCATCGACGCCAAATCGCGCACCGTCGCCATCACCGACAGCGGCATTGACACCATCGAGCGGTTGCTGGGCGTCGGCAATATCTACGAAGATATGGAGTTGACGCGCCACCTGGAGAATGCGCTCAAGGCGCATGCGCTCTTCAAGCGCGACAAAGACTACATCGTCAAAGACGGTGAAGTGCTGATCGTGGACGAGTTCACCGGGCGCGTGATGGTGGGGCGGCGCTACAGCGAGGGCCTGCACCAGGCGCTCGAAGCAAAGGAAAATGTGCCGATCCAGCGTGAGAACCACACGATGGCGACCATCACCTTCCAGAACTACTTCCGCCTGTACAAAAAGCTCGCTGGCATGACTGGCACGGCGCTCACCGAGGCCGAAGAGTTCCACAAAATCTACAAGCTCGACGTGATTGTCGTGCCGACGCACCGTCCGATTGCGCGCGCCGACCAGCCCGACCTGATCTATTCCAGCGAGATGGGCAAGTTCCAGGCGGTCATCGAAGAGATTCGCGACCGGCATGAGCAGGGGCAGCCTGTGCTGGTCGGCACGACCTCAGTCGAGACGTCTGAGATGCTCTCGGAACTGCTCAAACGTGAAGGCGTGGAGCATTCTGTGTTGAATGCGAAGCAGCATGCGCGTGAGGCGCAGGTGGTGGCGCAGGCGGGCCGCAAGGGCGCCGTCACCATCGCGACGAACATGGCGGGCCGCGGCACCGACATCGTGCTGGGCGGCAATCCGGCGGGCTACGTGGATGACATCCTGCGCGAGCGCGACATTGACCCGGAGTTCGCTACCGAGGAGGATCGCGCCGAGGCGCTGGAGGAGGCGACTCGCCGCTGCAACGAGAACCGCGAGGAGGTCGTCGCCGCTGGTGGCCTCTATATCATCGGCACCGAGCGCCACGAGTCGCGTCGCATTGACAATCAGTTGCGAGGCCGCTCAGGCCGCCAGGGTGATCCGGGTGAGTCACGCTTCTTTGTCTCGCTACAAGATGAGCTGATGCGCCGCTTCAACGCCGACCGCGTCGCCGGCATCATGACCAAGATTGGCATGGACGACGAGACGCCCATCGAGAGCCGCGCCGTGACGGCGATGATCGAACAGGCGCAGACCAAAGTCGAGGGCGCCAACTTCGACATCCGCAAAAACGTGGTGGAGTATGACGACGTGATCGCCGCTCAGCGCTCCGTCGTCTACAATGACCGCCGCGCGATTCTCGAACGCGAGAACATGCACGACCGCATCCTGGAGATGATCGAGCACGAGGCGCGCCGCCGTGTGGAGGAGCAGACCCAGGGCAATCTGCCGGAAAACTGGGACCTGGAGGCGCTCGACAAGCTGCTGGAGCCGTGGGGCATCGCCATTCCCGCTGAGGTGATTCCTGACGAGATCAATCGGCTCAAACGCCCTGCGCTGGTAGAGGCCATCGCGGACGAGGCGCGCGCGCGGTATGAGGCGAAGGAGCAGGACGTCATCGCCGGAGCCGCTGAGCACAACGCTGTGGAGCCGGGCGAGGTCTACATGCGCCAGTTCGAGCGCGGCATCCTGCTGCATGTGCTCGATGGCCTGTGGCGCGAGCATATTGACCGGCTCGATGTCATGCGCAGCGGCATCGGTCTGCGCGGCATGGCCCAGCGCGATCCGCTGGTCGAGTTCAAGCGTGAGGCGTTCAACGCGTTCGACACGTTCAAGACGGAGGTCGAGCGTAACGTTGCGGAGTACGCGTTGCGTTCGCCAGTGCAGATCACGCTGCCACCGCCACCCACACCAGCCCAGGCGCTGCCGCGCAACATGCGCACCAATGCGGACGCCATCGCTGAGGCAAGCGGCTATCTGGCGGATGGCGCGGCGTCGGGAGCGCGACAGCGCGCCAATGTCTCGCCTGCGATTGCCCAGGCCATCGCAGCGGCCTCCTCGCCCAGCGGCGTGGTCCCCGCTGTTGTGCGGCAGGCGGCGAACGGCGCGGGCGGCCCCAACGGTTCCAATGGGGGAAATGGTGGTACTGCCGCCAATGGGTCGAAGACGGCGTCGGGAACGCGGCCCAATGGCACGCAGGGCGCCCGGAACGGCGCGGCAAGCCAGCGTAAGGGGCAGCAGCGAGCGCAGGGCGGTGGCCCAAACCGATCGACGGCGCGTGGCGCGGCTCCGGCTGGCGTCTCGGCGACGATGAGCGGCGTCAGCCAGAAGATTGGCCGCAATGATCCCTGCTACTGCGGAAGTGGCAAGAAGTACAAGCAGTGCCACGGACGCTGAGGCGCGTGCGCTAGATGGAACAACCACGCCGCATGATGATGACTGCGGATGACATTCTGAAAGCCTCGACGCATCGTCCGTGGCCGACGCCGGACA
>JAICSR010000461.1 GCA_025936795.1 Ktedonobacterales bacterium
CGCCATCGCTCGTGTTCATGCGCGGGAGGTGGCGTTGTGTCGTATGTCCGCGCGTCGCTGGCGCGCACTCCTACTAGTGACGTAGGTCATAAGCTTGCAACCGGCGGCGGCGCTCTACCGTACAATGCCTAGCTGGTTCTTCGGACTGCTCATCGCAGCGAGTGGTAGTACAAGGGTCACTGGCGCTATCGCTCACGAGTGAGCGCGAGATACGCTGCCTGATACGTGCGCCTGCGCCTCGCGTGGCGGAGGCAAGCTGAACCAGCGCTGGCGCATGGCGCAACCAACAGCGCCGTGAGTGACCTGTTGCGAGGTCGGGGAGGGAACCGCGATGCGTTGGCTCGATTCAAAGACGCCCGCTACCCTCACGCTGACGTGGCGCCGCCGCACGCTCAACGCGCTCATCCTCGCAGCGCTGCTGCTCGCGCTGGCCGCGCTTGGCGCTCCATCGAGCGTCAGAGCGCATGGCGCCCTCTCGCTCGGCGCCCGGCAGACGGCCAGCGGGCACGTCACGATCCTCGTGCTCGACATGTCGGGGTCTATGGCGACCAACGACAACGATGGGCTGCGCTGCTCCGCCGCCAACGCCTATATAGATTTGTCGGGGCCAGGCGATTACATCGGTGTCGTGGGGCTGAGCGGCGATGGCTCAGGCGGGCCGAATGGCTTTGGCGCGGCGCAGACCTGGGCCGCGCCGGTCAACATGCAAACTGTGCAGGATCAGACGGCGCTGAAGCAGACCATCGCGACGCGCTCGCAGCGCTGCCGCCCCAACGGCGCCACGCCGACCTATGACGCGCTGAGCAAGGCGCTGGGTCTGCTGAAGACGGCGACGGCCTCTGGTGGCCTCTCTGGCTCGGTGATCTTGCTGACCGACGGCCAGCCCGCTCCGCAGCAAGATGCGCAGATTGCCGCAATCCAGCATGACTTGCTGCCACAGTTCAAGCAAGGCAATTTTCCGATTGATACGGTGGCGCTGGGCGCCGACCAGGGATTGCACGCCTTCCTCAGTGGACTGGCCGATGCGACTGGCGGCAGCTACTACGACGATGGGCATGGCGTCGTGCCGGGCGTCTCCGCGCTCAATATCGCCCCCTTCTTCGTGGACATCTTCGCCCAGCGCAATGGCCGCATCGTCACGCACGACATCCCGCCGACGCAGCTCAGCGGCGCGGCCGTCTCGCGCAACTTCTCCGTCGGCGATTTCGTGAGCCAGCTAGCGGTGGTCGCGGTGAAAGATAGCCCCAGCGCGACGGTGACGCTGACGGCGCCGAATGGTCAGACCGTCTCGTCAACGTCCGCCGGGGTGCTGTACGCGGGCGATCCACATTACGCGCTCTTCTCGATCCCCAACCCGCAGCAGGGCGCGTGGCAGCTCAATGTGACTGGCTCAGGCCAGTTCCTGATGGACAGCCTGAAAGTCTCGACACTGGGGCTGACCATCGTCGCGCCCAGCGGGCAGCAGGTGGCGCCGCTCGGCCAGCCGCTCGCCATCGCGGCGCAGCTCGAAAGCAACGGCGTCGCAGTGACGGGGACTCGCTACAGTTTGACTGGCACGCTTACGTATGCGGGCGGCGCGGGCCAGTATACGCAGGACTTCACGCTGGATGACAGCGCCTCGCCGGGCGTCTATAAGGCGCAGATCGTCGCGCCAGCGGCGGCTCCGCCGGGGGCATACACCCTCACCATCGTGGCGCGTGAGATCAGCGATACCATCGCCAGCGCCACGCGCTCGCTGCGCATTGAGCGCTTCCCGACGCCTGCGCTGCTCTCGCCGACGACGCATCAGCCCGTGTCGGGCGCGGTGTCCGTGCAGGTGACGCAATGGAATCCCATCTTCCGCTTCATCTACGGCGCTCCGATTGGCCTGCTCAACTGGCTCGGTCAGTGGCCATTGCAGGGGCGTCCAGCCCAGCCCACCGCGACGCTCCAGGGGCAGGTCTATCTCGATGGCAAGCCTTATAGCGCCGCGATGGTGCGTGGCTCAGCCAGCCGCGCAGGCTCCCATGCGAGCGCGCCGCTGAGTGTCACGCCGCAGCAGGGTGGCGCGTTCAGCGCCAGCTTCCCCGCAACTACCTCGGGCGCCTACACGCTGACCCTCGACACGCAGGGCGCCTTTCAGGATAGCCACGGCGACCTCGGCGTTACCACACGCGCGGCGCAGGTGATTGTTGTTCCAGCGACACCCGCGCAGGAGGGTTTTGCGGGCGCGATCACGCTGCTCTATCTGGCGCTGCTGACCCTGCTGGCTCTGCTCATCCGCTACTGGCTCTCGCCTCGCCCCTTCGGGCGGCTTGTCTCTGGCGACGGCGGCGGTGGCGAGGAGTTTGCGCGGGCGCGGCGCGGCGCGTGGGCGCTGTGGCAGCCGAGCGTGGTGCGCTCAGAGCATATGGGGCTGGGGCCGGGGCTGCGCTTCCTGTTCGGTCGTGGACGCCGCATCCTGGTAAAAGGGACCGGCGCGGGCGCGGACGACTTCCGGCTGGGCGGCGAGCGGCTGACGACGCGCGCGGTTCCCGCCACGGAGTCCACGCTGACGGCGCATCGCGGTGAGTCGTCGTACATCGTCAGTTCGTCGGGCGGCGATGATGACGAGGAGGAGCGCGACGCGCGGCGCGGGCGTTTCAGTCGGCGCAGCCGCACAGACGACGATGAGGATGACTTCGACGCCAGACCACGGCGCGGCATCGGCCTGGGTCGTCGCCGCGCCAGTGATGACGACGACGACTATCGGCCCTCGCGCCGTTCGCGGGCGCGTTCGCGCTACAGCGACGACGACGATGATGACGTTGACGCGCGGCCCAGCCGCAGCGCGCGTGGTCGCGCTCGCGCCAGTGACGACGACGACGATGCTGGCGCCACAGCGCGCTCGCGTGGGAGGCGCGGCGGGCGCTCGCGCTACGACGATGACGACTGGTAGTGACGTGGGGGAGCAGGCTCCGTTCCCCCTCTCCCACAGGGAGAGGGGGCCAGGGGGTGAGGTC
>JAICSR010000132.1 GCA_025936795.1 Ktedonobacterales bacterium
AGTGAGGCCCAGGCTGTACGCGCGCAGAGCGTGGTTCTCGACCAGCAGCGCGAGCTTGCCTGCGACCTATGCATCTGGACGGCGGGCTTTGTGGTGTCGCCGCTAGCGAGGGAGGCTGGCCTGACGGTCAACGAGCGCGACCAGGTGCTCGTTGATCCCTTCCTGCGGTCGGTCTCGCATCCGCAGATCTTCGCGATTGGCGACGCGGCCATGCCCGTCGAGCATCCAGGCGTGTCGCAGGTGCGCATGTGCGCCGTCACGGCAGGGATTATGGGCGCGCATGGCGCGGATTGTGTGAGCGCGCTGCTGGTGGGCAAGACCCCCAAACCGCTCAGCTTTGCCTACCAGGCGCAGGCGATTGCGCTGGGGCGGCGCAACGCGATCTTCTTCCCGATCTATCCTGACGACAGACCCACGCCGCCCTACATCACGGGTCGGCTCGGCGCCGCGCTGCGTACCGGCGGCATCGGCTTTATCACGCAGGCGCTGCTGGCGCAACCGCGATTCCCTGGCGTGCTTGTGTGGCCGGGGCAGCGGCGCTACAAGCGCTATCAGCGGCAAGCAAAGCTTGGCCAGCCTGCCTCACGCGGCGATGTGGAGGATGGCGGCCAGCGCGACGCCGAGCGCGAGCGCCGCGCAAAACTGGAAGTGTAGCGCTGCCGTGCGCCGCACGCCCAGCCGCAGGATAGGGTCATGCTCGCCCGCCGCGAAGACGCTACGCACATCACGCAGCGCCAGCGGGAACGTGACCCACGCCAGCAGAGCGGGCCACGGCAGCGTTAGCCCCACGGCTGGCGCCAGGAGACCCAGCGCGACGAAGAGCGTGGTCGTCAGATAGGCGCTGTAGAGCAGCGTGGCATGGTAGCGCAGGCCAAATGCCCGCCCGAAGCGCACCGGCAGCGTGCGTTTGTTGACGGCGAGGTCGTCGTGGTAGTCGCGGATGTTGTTCATGTTGAGGATGGCGACGACCAGCAGGCCCGCCGGGACACTGGCGGCGAAGGCGGCCCACGACCAGTGCGGCGTCTGCACGTAGTAGGCGCCCCAGACCATCAGGAAGCCCATCGCGAGGTAGACCATCAGGTCGCCCAGGCCGCGCGCCGCGAAGGTGAAGGGGCGGGCGCTATAGAAGTAGCCGATGAAGAGCGCGGCGACACCGAAGAGCAGGATCGCCGGGCCGATCAGGACGATCAGCCAGACGCCCAGCGCCGTGGCGACGGCGAAGCAGCCCAGCCCCATCCCCAGCACCTGCGCGCCGGTCATCTCGCCCCGGAAGATCACCGTCGTCGAGCCAAGCGATTGCGCCGTGTCGAGGCCATACTTCCAGTCAAAATACTCGTTGAGGTAGTTGACGCCCGCTTGCAGCAGCACGCCCGCCAACAGCGTCAGCGCGAAGAGGCCGAGATGGAATGCGCCCTGCCACGCCGCCACCGCCGCGCCAACCAGCACGGGCGAGACCGCCGCCGTTAGCGTGACGGGACGCGCTGTGTTGAACCAGCTACGCCAGCGTGGCGGGCCGCTGGTTGGCTGCGTGCCACCCGCCTGGCTGCCCGATGAGGCCGACGCTGGCCGCTCGATCTCCTGCATGCGTTGTCTCTCTCCGCTCACCATCGCGCCACTGTCACTGCGCAGGCCGCCATACACTCATTGTACCGTGTGGCGCGGTCCATGACTTCTACCAGTTTCGGCTCGGACCTGGTAATTTGGCAGCACATCAAGCGTCCTGAACCCAGGGTTTGGGATTTGCTTGCTCCAGCAGTTTCGGCGAACCTAATATGCGAAACTGCTAAGCGAACAGGAGAACGCATATGAAGATCGTTCCGTTTCGCGAGGCCGATCTGGAAGAAGCCTCAGCGCTGCTGGCCCGCCGCCATCAGGAGGATTGTGTGCAGGAGGCGGCATTGCCTGAACGTTTTACCCTGCCGGATCAAGCATGGGTCGAGTTAGAAAAGACCTGGAAAGCCTCGACGGTTCGTGAGGGGAGTGGAGGTGGCGTCGTGGTGCGGGAGGGTGGAAGAATGATCGGATACATGATCGGTGTTCCGAAGATAGATGAGGTCTGGGGACGTAGTGTGTGGGTGGAGTTTGCTGGCCAGGCGATTGACCGCAGCTCTAGCGCGGAGCTCTATCGAGATATGTACGCGGCCCTGTCTCCAAGTTGGGTGGCTCTGGGCTGTCTGTACCATGTGAGCAACATCCCGGCGCATGACCGCGACGCGCTGGAAGCCTGGTATAATCTGAGTTTTGGCAAGGAACACGTCTATGGAGTGCGTGAAACCGCCCCCGCTCTGGATGGTGAGACGCCAGTTGACCCAACGCTGGAGATTCGCCGCGCGACCGTTGCTGATGTTGACCTGGCAATGGAGTTGGATCTGGCGCTACCAGCCCATCAGGCGCGCGCTCCCGTCTATGCTATTCTCTTGCCCTATCACAAAGAAGATGAGCGGCAGGATGTCCTGGACGAATTGCAAAAGGGAGACTGGAAAACCTGGCTGGCTGTTCGCGATGGGCGGTTGGTAGGCATTCAGATGTATCTCCCCGCGAGACCAGGACAAGGAATAGGCGCCTTGCCCATTCCGGACAACAGTAGTTTTCTGGGCTTTGCGGCTACCAGGGAAGATGAGCGGGGACACGGGATTGGGCGGTTGCTGACCGCGCGTGGCCTGGCTGACGCCTATGAGACGGGTTACACCACTTGCTTTACCGATTGGCGCGCCACGAACCTGCTCTCCTCGCGTTTCTGGACCAGGCGGGGCTGGAGGCCTGTTGTCTATCGGCTCTCGCGTCGTCTGGATAGTCGTATCCTCTGGTCACACAACCAGGCCACATCTGATCCCTGGCTTATGCGCACATTTAGCGACAAGGCGACCTTGAACGCGTAATCTCTGGGTGGTTTTCCTTGCTCTGCTCGTTGCGCGCAAGCGGTTCTCATGGCACGGAGGAATACCAACTGCGCATAGGCTGTTGGCAATTCGAGCAGACAGACCCTGAACCTACGGCGCTCTGTCGAATGGCCAAAGACAACGACCGATGCGATATCCGTAGTATCACTTCTTCCTCCCTGCCTGCCCAGATGGCCAGGGGCGCCACTGGCCCAACGCGGGGCGCTGCCTCGCCGCCGCGCGCGGTATCGTTGTGAGTACGAGGCCGCTCCGCAGGTGGGGCGGCAGATCGCAGAGACCGTGTACCCGGCGCCATTGCGCGACCGGGAGAGGAGTGCAGCAGAGTATGTCAGACGATACACAACAGGCCAGCCAGGCGGCAGGCCAGACCAGCGCGCTCAGCGCCTTCTCAGATCAGCTCGCCAGCGCCTTCGAGCGCGCATCGCGTTCGATTGTCTCCATCGCGGCGCGGCCCCGCCAGTCGGGGAGCGGTGTGCTCTGGCAGGCGGATGGCGAAGTGGTGGTGGTGACCGCTGACCATGTGGTCGAGCGCGAGGACGACATCAGCGTGATCCTGCCGGATGGCCGCGTCGTCAAGGCGACGCTGGCGGGGCGCGACCCCAACACCGATCTCGCCGTGCTGCGCCTGCCGAGCGCCGATCTGGGCGCTGGCGTGGAGGCGATTCAGGTGAATGACGGGCTGCGCGTGGGGCATCTTGCCCTGGCGATTGGCCGACCCACCGAGGGCGGGCCGCGTGTCTCATTCGGTGTGGTCAGCGCGGTCGAGGGGCCGCGCCGCTCCGGACATGGCGTCCAGATCGAGGGGATCATCTTCGCCGATGTGACGCTTTACCCCGGCTTCTCCGGTGGTCCGCTCGTTGACCTCGATGGCCGTATGGTCGGGTTGACCAGCTCGCGCCTGACCCGCCAGAGCGCCGCGCTGCCGCTGGCGACGGTGCGCCGCGTCGTCGGCGCGTTGCTGACGCATGGCCGCATGCGTCGGGGCTACCTGGGCGTCGGCACGCAGCAGGTTCCGCTGCCCACGGCGCTCGCCCAGAAGGCGGGCAGCCAGCAGGAGAGCGCGTTGCTGGTGGTGACGGTCGAGGCCGATAGCCCCGCCGAGAAGGCAGGCATCCTCATCGGCGACCTGATCGTCAGCATCAACGGCCAAACCGTCACAGGCCTGGAGGGCCTGCGCAGCGCGCTGGGCGGCTCGACACCCGGCCAGTCCATCGCGCTCAAGCTGCTGCGCGGCGGTGAGCCAGCGGACGCCTCGGTGACGGTTGGCGAGCGCGCATAGGTTGATAGGTTGAAAGGATGTCATCGGCTATGGCTGATGGAAGAGATACGATGAGCGCACAGGTTGCGACGGTGGCGGAGCCAGCGCTCAGCCCCAGCGCGCTTGCAGAGGCGACGGCGCGGCTGGCCGAGCAGGCGCGCGTCAGTGTGGCGCAGGCCCAGGTGGGCAATCGAGGCATCGGCTCGGCGATTATCTGGGAAGTAGGTCAGCCCGACGCGACGGGCGAGGCCGAGGCGACCGTCATCACCAATGCGCATGTGGTGGCGGCTGGTCGCAGTGAGCGCCTGACGCTGCGTCTGCACGATGGCCGCGAGATCGAGGCGCGGCTGGTAGCGATTGACCCGGAGCATGATCTGGCGGCGCTGCGCACGCGGGCACAGGGCCTGCGCGCCGCCCCCATCGGCGACTCCGGCGCGCTGCGGGTGGGCGAATATGTCATGGCGATTGGCAACCCCTTTGGGATCGAGGACGCCGTGACGACCGGCGTGGTGGCGGCGCAGTCGCCCGCGGACCCCGATCTCGATCTGGAGCCAGCGCTGCCGCCCGGCTCAGGCTGGCCCGGTCGCCGCTTCGCGCGGGTCGAGCTGGTGCAGGCCGACATCCGGCTCTACCCGGGCAATTCGGGCGGCCCGCTGTTCGACGCGCGTGGCCGGGTGATTGGCGTCAACGCGATGGTCGGCGGCGGGCTGGGCTTCGCGATTCCTAGCAATACCGTCAGCCGCTTCCTCGATGAGACCGGTCGCACCGGGCAGCGCGCCTATCTGGGCGTGCAGGCGCAGACGGTTCCGCTCTCGCCCGTGCAGCGCGAGCGCGCAGGCGTCTCGCACGAGACCGTGCCGCTGATCATCGCGGTGGAGGCTGACGGCCCGGCTGAGGCGGCGGGCATTCTGGTGGGCGATGCGTTGCTCGCCGTGGATGGACGCCCTGTGCGCAGCGCCGAGCAACTCGTGCGCCTGCTCAATCGCGCCGGAACGGCGGGCCAGCAGCGCTCGGTGGAGGCCCTGCGTGGCGGCCAGCGTATCACCATTCTGCTGACGCCCGTGCTGCGCGCAGCGGCATAGGGCTAAGCGAGCCAAGCGAGCCAAGCGAGCTACGCGCGGCTCTGTGCAATCCAGCGAATATGTCCCCTATGTCCCCTTTCGTCGGCGCTCGCCAGCGAAGGGGGACGTAGTATGAAGAGCGTGGAGTATAGCGATACTCCGGCTGGCGGATGATTTCGCGCCTGGAGGCCCGCAGGCCGCGAAGGCCACCTGCGCAGACTCAGACCCGGATTCGGACCTGCGCAGGCAGGTCTTGTGGTGGCCCGCAGGCCACCTTCAGGCGCGGTTTCAACCGCCAGCCCCAGAAAGTGCGGCACGAGATGCCAGGAAACAGGCGCTGATGCGAATCTACATCATCTCACCCTATCCGACGGTGCGCGCGGGGCTGGCGGCGCTGGCGCGCGAGCAGCCTGGCTGGGTGGTCGCAGGAGCCAGCGGCCCAGCGGCGCTCGCCAGTGCGGCGGGCGCGACGGGGGCTGAGGCTGCCTCCGCCGAGCAACTGGAGGCGCTCGACATCGCGTTGATTGATCTGGAATCAGGCTTCGATGCGGAGACGGTAGCGGGCTGGCTGGAGTTGCTGCATCCGCGCAGTGGTGTGGTGACGCTTGGCGCGACGGAGGCATCCGGCGAGGGTCGCGGCGCGCAGGAATGGGCGTTGCGTCAGACGGTGGAGCTGGCGAGGCTGGTGACGGCGGATGGCCTGGGCTTTGGCGCGCTGCCACGCGACGCGGGAACCGAGGAGATTGTGGCGGCGCTGATGGCGGTGGCGAATGGGCTGACGGCGCTCGACCGCTCACTCGCGCTGGAGGCGCTCAGCGGGCTGGCGCGCAGACGCCCCGAACCCATCAACGAGCAGAGCGAGCCGCTGACAGCGCGCGAGCGCGAGGTGCTGCAACTGCTGGCGCAGGGCATCCCCAACAAGCAGATCGCCCAGCGGCTCAGCATCAGCGAGCATACCGTCAAGTTCCACGTCTCGGCGATCATGACCAAGCTGGGCGCCGCCAGTCGCACCGAGGCAGTCACGACGGCGGCGCGACGCGGCTGGCTGCTGCTCTGAGGGATGCACGCAGCGTCCGGCGGCTGAAAGCCGCAGCTACCGGGCCTGCGGGCCGCAAAGGCCGCCTGCGCGGCCTGGGACGCGGCGCGTCATTCCCAGCCTGCGGAGGCAGGCTTTGCGGCGACCTGCGGGTCGCTGACGCGCGAGCGCAGCGAGAAGCGAGGTCAGCGAGCGGAGCGGCAGCAGCCCGGAGGGCGCCCATAGGCGCGGCTTGAGCCGCCAGCCGTCGTACCTGTCTACTACTGGCCGCGACCGAAGATGCGTAGCAGGCTGAGGAACAGATTCACGAAGTCGAGGAAGAGGCGGAACGCGCCGAGCAGCGCGACCCGCTGCGCCATAGCGCCATCCGCCGAGCCGGAGGAGGCGGTGAGCGCGAGCGCCTGGCGTTTGATCCACTGCGTATCGTAGGCGGTCAGCCCGCTGAAGATGATCACGCCGCCGATGCTGACGATCCAGTAGAGCAGCGCGCTTTGCAGGAAGAAATTGACCACCATGACGATGATGATGCCCACCAGCGCCATCAGGAACACCGCGCCCAGCTTCGAGAGGTCCAGGCGGGTGGTATAGCCCAGCAGAGTCATCACGCCGAACATGGCCGCCGTCGTCAGGAAGGCCATCTCGATGCTGCTGGCCGTGTAGATGATGAAGATCACCGAAGTCATGAGGCCGAAAATTGCCGTGAAGACGAGATAGAGCGCGGCGCCTACCGCTGGGCTGGCGCGGCGCACGACCGGATAGAAGGCGAATCCGACCCCAATATAGGCGATGATCGAGCCAAACAGCACGATGGGATTCTCAATCGTCTGGATGACGGCCTGATTCCCTGCCGACATCTGCTGCCCCAGCCCCAGCGCCACGCCGAAGCCCAGCAGCAGCCCAATCGCCAGCCAGAGATAGACCTGCCGCAGGATCGCCGCAAAGTCCAGTTGGTTCGCATACGAGCCTGGCGTGGCCGTGCTATAACCCTGGCCATACCCCTGATTGTATGGGTTCATGTAGCTTCTCTCCCTCGCTCGACAATGACCGGCATCCAGACATGCATCTGCCGTCAGTATACGCCAAGAAGGCCACATGGCAAGCCAGCGCCCATGCACACCGCAGCCCCAGCGCACCACGGATGGGAGGCGCTGGGGCTGCGTGCGAGTGAAGTGCGATGCGCTTGCGACGCAGAGGTTAAAGCTCCTCGTCGAGGGTTTCGTCGTCGGCTACGTCGGCGACTTCATCTGGCACGGCGACGATTGGCGCCATCGCCGTGCGAATCTGCGCCTCGATGGCGTCAGCAATCTCCGGGTGAGCGCGCAGGAACTCCTTGGCGTTCTCGCGACCCTGACCCAGCCGTGTGTCGCCCATCGAGAAGAACGCGCCCGCCTTCTTGACGATGCCCATCTCCAGGCCGATGTCAATCAGGCCGCCCTCGCGCGAGATGCCCTCGTTGAACATGATGTCGAACTCGGCCATGCGGAATGGCGCGGCGACCTTGTTCTTGACCACCTTGACGCGCGTGCGGTTGCCCACCACTTCTGTGCCGATCTTGATGGACTCGATGCGGCGAATGTCCATGCGCACCGAGGCGTAGAACTTCAGCGCGCGACCACCAGGCGTCGTCTCCGGTGAGTTGTGAACGACCACGTGGTCTACCAGATAGGTGTGATTCCCCTCAATCTCAATGTCGAAACGATGGGTTGACTTGTCGCCCTCACGCGGCTTCTCGGCGATATTGACAACCGGCATCGCCACGGCCTTGCGGTGAGGCTCACACCGGAGATTGAGCGGCTGAAAACGTCCTCGATGCTCAGGAAGTAGCTTGTACTCCATTGAAGGGTGAACGTATGGCGCGATCATCTCATGGAAGAGGCGTGTCGCCTCAATGCCAAAGTTGATGCGACCTCCAGCCACCAATGTAGCAGGAATGCCCAGCGACCGCAAGTGGTCAACGAGCAACCCCTGTTTTTCGAGCGTCATCCCCGCACAGCAGATGCTGCATCGATTCTCGCGATCACCATCGAACGTACCATCATCCAGATACCAGATCGCGAGCGCAAGTGGATTGAGGACGTTGATGAGTTCAAGGCAAGGATCTTTCCTTGTGCCGCTGTAATTCATGTCTCGGAAAGCGGTTAACTCATACATAGGGATGGTGTCAAAGCTCTGGCCCCCCTTTGAGTTCGCGCCAGACCATCCGATGACGCCCTCAAACAAAGACTTCTTCCACAGGCAGTAGGCATCTTGCGCGGCTCCATGACCGACGCGGAACTGTGTGTTGTAAGCCTTGACCCGGCGAAAAGACCCATCGCCCAACAGCGATCCACGGATGACATCCCAATGTTGAGATGTCAGATAGTGCATGACCCCACTGATAAGCGCGTCGTCAACCTGAACTTCACTCGCTTCCTTCCACCCATCGTCGGTAAGAAGCTTGTGATTTGGCGTACACGCAAACGTTGACCGGCCATCGCCCTCATTGTGTGCAGCCGTTATCTGAAGGAAGTGCTCGGTACGTCCATTGTCAAACCAGTTGACGACCTTGCGTGGTTCAATAGCGCCTGTCTCTTCATTGTAGGAGAGTACCTCAACAGGGAGACGCTGATTGACGATCTTTCCTATCTTCTCGGTTGTGCCATCTGCAAGGCTGATACGGGCATCGTAATGGAAACAACCGAACATGACGCCGACCTTCTCGCGAATCTGGTTGGTGAAGATGACGGTCGTGCGCGAGTTGTTGATGGCGCCCGTCAGCTTGCGCAGCGCCTGGCTCATCAGCCGGGCTTGCAGGCCAACATGCGAGTCACCCATCTCGCCCTCGATCTCGGCGCGTGGCACCAGCGCAGCCACCGAGTCAATGACGATCACATCCACTGCGCCGCTGCGCACCAGCATCTCTACGATCTCCAGCGCCTGCTCGCCAGTATCGGGCTGCGAGATCAGCAGCTCATCTTTCTTGACGCCCAGCCGCTCGGCATAGTCCGGGTCGAGCGCGTGCTCCGCGTCCACGATGGCGCAGACGCCGCCGTTGCGCTGCGAGTTAGCGATGACATGCAGGCAGAGCGTCGTCTTGCCGGAACTCTCTGGCCCATAGATCTCCGTGACACGCCCGCGTGGCACCCCGCCGATGCCCAACGCAAGGTCAAGCGCGATGGCGCCGGTGGGGATGGCGCCGACATGCACATGCGCGCGATGCTCGCCCAGACGCATGATCGCGCCCTTGCCGAATCGCCGCTCAATCTGGCCCATTGTCGAGTCGAGCGCCTTCTCGCGCTCGCTGGCGCTGGCTCCGACCCCGCTGAGGATGGTCGCGCTGCTCGCGCTTCGATCTGCCGCCATACGTCTCTCCTCGTCTACGACGCTCGCTCTGTGTACTCTGCTCGACCTGCGACGCGCATGCGTCACAGATGCAGTGGTCTCGTCTATCGCTGGGAACCGTCGGGAATCGTCAGAATCGCTCTGAATGCTTACACTCGCGACTTGCGTGGGAAGCCCGCGAGTGGCTGGTCGCTGCGCAGTTTCCAGGGGGCGCCATGCGAGGGCGCAAGCGCTCGCACTGTTTCTTGAACATACGTACTAATTGTATGCGATTGTCCCCCTGCCGTC